>REEF01000496.1 GCA_007695205.1 Planctomycetaceae bacterium | reverse complement strand
TCAGGAAACCGAGGACTGTGCCGAGCTTGCCCTCGAAGTCGCCCGGGCGAGCATCGACGATGCCGAACGGATGATCCTGGAAGCGATCGCTGCTTGGCGTGATGCCGAGGCGGTGACGGACAAGCTCGTCATTTCGCAGAACGGGCCCTAGCCCACTTGTTTTCTCCGTTTCGCGCGATAGAATACAGGTAGAGTCAAGTCGCCGACATGAATATCATGGGCTTGAGTGCGGCTTGTCGAGGAAATGCAGTTGAAATCGTCGGATGACTAGATAGAGGCCAGCCCGGTTGTTCTGGGAGGGCCGTTGGAGAGTAAACCGACGTGGTGGAACACTTGGGGTTCCGCCACGTCGGTTTTTTTTTGCGCCTAGCGGCGCGCTCGCGGCTTGTCGTGAGTTGCTCGATCTTTCTTGAAAGAGGACTTGACCATGTTACAGTTAGCTATCACATTGCTTGTCATCGCTCTGATCGCGGCCTTGTTAGGCTTCGGAGGAATGGCAGGCTCGTTCGTGGGATTGGCACAGATCGTTTTCTTTGTCTTTCTCGTTCTCGCCGTGCTGTCTTTCCTGGGAGGCGGGGTGTTCCGGAGGCGGTATTCCTCGTAGGGCAGCCTGCCGCCCGGCTGGTTGATCGAGAAAAAAGTGTCAGGAGTCGTTTTCGGGCAACAACAAACCATGTGGAAAACGCTTTATCCGAAAACGACTCCCGACCCCTTCCGCAAAACGCGACAGTCATTCATTTGCCGATCCTAAGCCGACTTGGTCGAGCGTCTTTTGGGCGTCTCGCCACATCGGCTCTCTACCTCTGGTCCTCCTGCAAGGAGTTTCGCGTGATCTTTAAAAAAGTGCCTCCGAAAATCGTCTTGGTATCGTACCCTAAGATCGTCTTTTTGTATCCCACGGCTCTGGCGGCGCTAGGGGCAGCGATCTACTTGAGCGTTGCTCGCCAGTCTCCGGATACGCCCAACACCGCGGCGATTATCCTCTCGGTGATATTTCTGGGCGTATGGGCCGCGAACCAAGCCGTTCTGGCCTTCGATTTTCCCCGCGCCAGTTCGTTGGTCCTGCTCCTTCTTCTTGTCATGGTGATCATGGGGGGCGTGCTGTTGTCGGTACTGAAGCCCGACGTTCTACCATGGGTGGCCGAAAGGCTCAAGACATTCCATCCCTTGGCCAACGCAACCTTCTACTGGACGTTTTTCATCAGCTTGGGGTTGGCGATTCTGGGAGCCATGCTTGTGGCCCGCTTCGACCGGTGGGAAGCTCGGCCGAACCAACTGCTTCACCACCAGGGGCTGTGGGGCGATTTGGACCGTTTTCCGGCCCCCGGGACGCGGATTGAGAAGGAGATCACCGATGTCTTTGAATATCTCCTGCTTCGCTCCGGACGGCTGATCCTCCACATTCGTAGCGAACCGCGTCCCGTCGTTCTGGACAACGTACTCTTTATCGCGAGGAAAGAAGAGGCTCTGACACGACTGCTAGGTACGCTGCAAGTGGACGTCCGATCCGAACAGCAGAGGTCGACGGACCAAGCAGCCGACGCAGAAAGGGAAATGGGATCATGAGCCATGGGCCATGAATAGGTTCAAGAAACTTTGGAGAACGTTGCGGTCCAGCTTTTGGTTCATGCCCGCGTGGATCGTTGTGGCCAGCATTGCCGTTGCGGTCGTTCTGATCAACGCGGATTACTATGGGGGCACCCAATGGTTGAATAAATGGCCGCTCTTGTTCGGGGCCGGGGCCGACGGCGCGCGGGGGATGATGTCCACGATCGCCGGTTCGATGATGACCGTGGTGGGCGTCACGTTCTCGATGATCTTGGTGGTGTTGGCCATGGCTTCGAGCCAATACACTTCGCGCATCCTGCGGAATTTCACGCGCAGCCGCGTCACGCAAGCCGTACTCGGGATCTTCGCCGGTATCTTCACGTATTGTCTGATCGTGTTGCGTACGATTCGCAGCGGCGACGAAGGCGCATTTGTTCCCAGTCTGGCGGTCTTTTTCGGCTTTGTGCTGGCGCTGGCCGGTGTCGGCGCCCTGATGTTCTTTATCCATCACATCGCCTCTTCCATCGAGGCTTCCAACATCATCGCCTCGGTCGCTCAGGAAACCATCGCCGCCATTGACCGGCTGTTTCCGGAAAAGCTCGGACAAGAGCCGGACGAAAACGAGGATCGCGATACCCAATGCTCGTTGGCCGAGCGGAATTGGATAGCTGTCCCTGCCAAGAACAGCGGATATATCCAGGGCGTGAACAATGCAGCGATCCTGCGCTTGGCGCGGGACAACAAAACCATGGTACGGATGGAGCTCGGCATCGGCGAGTTCGTTGTCCAGGGCACCAAGTTGGCCTCCCTTGCGCTGGAAGACCCGCCGGATGAGCAGACGATTGCTGCCTTGCAATCGGCTTTCAGTATCAGCAACCACCGCACGGTGGAACAAGACGCGGCATTCGGTATCCGACAGATCGTGGATGTCGCACTGAAAGCCCTCTCCCCCGGCATCAACGACACCACCACGGCCGTGACGTGCGTGGATTACTTAGCGTCGATTCTGGCACGAGTAGCACCTCTGCAAATCCCCTCGTCGCACCGCTTCGAGGACGGGGAACTGCGCGTGATCGCCAAAGGCCCCAGCTTTGAAAGCTTGCTGGCCGAATCGTTCGACCAAATTCGACGAAGCGCCAAAGGCGATGTGGTCATCATGTCGCGGATGCTCGACGCCCTGCAGCTTCTCGCCAGTTTGACGGCCAGTCCGTCCCGGCGGCGGGCGCTTCGCGAACAAGTGCGATGGATCGCCGAACTGGCCGGGCGTACCATCGAATCCGCCCATGACCGTGCGGTGATCGACAGGCATCTATCGCGCGTATTCGAAGCCGCAGACGTGAAGAGCGAGTGAAGCACGCTTCTGGCGAACTCCGTCCAGTCCATCACAAGATACCAAATGCGGAATCGCGACGATCAACCACTTGCTTTTTTTCGATTACCGCCATATCATTCATCAGTTACTTGGAAGTCGTCGGACGACTAGACAAGAGGCAACCCGGCCATGCCGGGGGGCTGGTTGATGAGTAAGCCGACGTGCTGGAAAACCTTCGGGTGTTCCGGCACGTCGGCTTTTTTTGTTTTGGTGTCGCGGAATTGCTGCAATGACCAAGGGACGACCTTGGACAATCACAAAAAGGGAGATACATCATGTACATCGGTGGCGGATTGCTAACGTTGGTGGTCATCATCGTGCTGGTTATGATCGTCATGCGCAATTGAGCGTGTGAAACACACTTAAGAAGAGGAGTCACTATCATGGGTGGCAGAACAGACGTCGTGAAAGGCCGGGTTAAGGAAGCCACGGGCACGCTGACCGGAAACGATAAGCTGCGCACGGAAGGCAAGACTGACCAGGTCGTCGGCAAATCGAAGATCGCGGTTGCCAAGGTCGTCGACAAGGCCAAGAAAACCGTGGAAAAGGCCGGCTAGTGATGAAACAATCGTAGGGAGCAAAACTATGGGTAAGATTTTCTTGGTTTCAATCGCACTTCTCGTCGGGGGAATCGTGTTGATCGTGTTCGGCGTCAGCGCGTCGAATTCACTCAACTCGGACATTTCTCGTTTTTTTACGGGTTCCCCGACCGACAAGGCGATGTGGTTGCTGGTCGGCGGCACGGCCGCGTCCGTCACCGGAGCGGTGGGAATGATTTTTGGAGCAAAACGCGAGTAGCATCGCTCGCGGAAACGGCCAGATTCATGCACGTTTTGGAATCAGGCCCATTGCATTCTTCGTTCCGGGATGTATAATTGCTTTTGCAGTCGCCGGATGACTAGATGAAGGGCAACTCGGTTCTGCCGGGGGGCTCGTTGAAGAGTAAGCCGACGTGGTTGGATGCTTCGGTGCATTCATTTACGTCGGCTTTTCTTGTTGATCGAGGAAGTGAATTCACAGGAATAACAGGCCATGCGCGGACAACGTCACGCCATCCAGAAAGTGCCGACCAAGATTGCCGGTCTGGATGAGATCCTGGAGGGCGGAATTCCCCGCGGCCGGACCACGGTGGTCAGCGGCGGGCCGGGCTCCGGAAAGACGGTGCTGGGTTTGGAGTTCCTGTGCCGTGGGGCAATGGCGGGTGAACCCGGCGTGTTCATCACCCTCGAAGAGAGGGCCGAGGCCATCCGCCTGAACGCGTCGGCGATGGGCTGGGACCTGGCGGCCTTGGAAAAGGCCGGCCAGCTCGCCATCATCGAGGCCCGCTTGCTGGGAGAAGAAATCGTCGCCGGTGATTTCGACATTCAGGGTTTGCTGGCGATCGTGGGCGGGCATGTCAAGCGGATCGGCGCTCGACATATCGTGATGGATGCGCTGGACGTGCTGTTGCGGATTTACGACGACTTGAAGCGCGAACGCAACGAATTGTCCAGGCTCCATGATTGGTTGACGGATCAGGGGCTGACGAGCGTCCTTTCCGTGAAGACTCGCCATGACGACCATCAGGGATCTCAATATGAGTTTCTGGACTTCATGGCAGACTGCGTGATCCGCCTCGACCATCGCGTGGTAGGACAGGTAGCGACACGCCGCCTACGGGTGATCAAGTATCGTGGCTCCGGATTTGGGACCAACGAGTATCCCTACGTGTTTGGTGAGCACGGGATCGTCCTCTTTCCTCTGACCACGGCGGAACTGACCCATCAGCCGCTAGGGGCAAAGGTCTCCACGGGATTGAAGGGATTGGACCTGATGTTGGATGGAGGCTTCCGGCTCGCCTCGTGCATCCTTATTTCGGGCAACAGCGGCACGGGCAAGACCACGTTGGCGAGCACGTTCGCGCAAGCCGCGTGCCAGCGTGGCGAAAGGGTGCTCTACCTGAATTTCGAGGAATCCACCGAGGCCATGATCAGCGGGATGCTGAGCCCCGGGATCGACCTTCGTCCATCCATTCACGACAAAACGCTGCTGGTCCAAACCGCTACGCCGGAGAGCACGGGCTCGGATTATCACCTGAATCGCGTCATTGAAACGATCGCCGGTTTCAAGCCGGACCACCTGATCCTCGATGCAGTCTCGGCATGCGTTCGCATGGGGTCCAAACAAACCGCTTTTGAGTTCATGATGCGGCTGGTAAGCGTGGTCAAGGAACGAGGCATTACCAGCATCCTGACCAACCAAGTCAGCAGCGGGGTACCTAACAGCGACGAGGAACTCACCGGCATCGGCTTCTCCTCCGTGGTGGACGCAGTCGTCCAACTGCGTTATGTCGAGACCGACGAGGAGATCATCCGACAGGTGCTGATCGTAAAGTCCAGGGGCTCGGCGCATTCCAATCGTCGTCAGTTATACGTCATTACGGACCAAGGCATCGAGTTCCCCGAAACCCCACAACCGCCGCCTGCTCGGTTTGGAAGAGCCCGCCGGAAGGATGGTGGAAAATGAGCAAATCGCCCTCAGCCAAGGCCCCCGCGAGAAGAGCCGACCACGAGTACATGGTGCCCGCCGACCATTACTTGCTCCGGCTGTTCATGGCCGGCAACGGAGCGAATTCCCAAAAAGCGCTAACCAACCTGCGGAGCCTTTGCGAGCAGCGCCTGGCAGGGCGTTACACGATTGAAACGGTGGATGTTGTTCAGGACTTCGAAGCAGCGGTCAAGAACAACATATTGGTCACCCCAGCGTTGATCCTGGTCGCTCCGCTTCCCAGGGTCGTCGTCCTGGGCAACCTGAGTGATTTGCCAATGGTTCTTGCTGCGCTACGATTGTCGGAAGCTGACTCATGAGTAACACCAAACCGACTTATCAGGAACTGGAAGAGCGGTTGGCCGCGGCGGAGTCCATCGTCAAGGCCCTAAAGAATCACGAGGTGGATGCCGTCGTTGGCGAGAAGACGATCTCCTTTCTGCTGCTTTCGGAAGTCGAGAAGGCGTTGCGGATCAGCGACGCAGGATTTAGTGCCATGTTCGAACTTTCCGGCATCGGCATGATCCAGGCCGATGCTCCCGGATTCCGCTTCACCCGAGTCAACCAGAAGTTTTGCGAGATGGTGGGGTATGCAGCGGAAGAATTGCTGTCGAAGACCTACATCGGCCTGACTCACCCTGAGGATCGCCAGCGGGACATGACGGATCTTGCGAGGATACTCCGCGGCCAAGCCAACTCCTGGTCCATCGAGAAACGTTGCGTCCGCAAAGACGGGAGTCTGATCTGGGCGGGTGTCCATGGGGCCGTCCTGCGGGATGATACCGGACGAGCCGTGAGAATCGTGGCCATGATCAGTGACATCACGGCCAGTAAACAGGCCGAGCAGGAGCTGCGCGATACCGAGTCCGCAGCAGAGCAGGGCAAGCCGATGCGGCCCAAGAAGGTGGCGGACAAGAAAGTTCGAAAATCTGCCGGTAGGAAGTCATCCGACAAACCACGACTCAAGAGGCGGTAACCGAGATTGCTGTCTGGTCTTCGGGTACTGGTTATCGCCCACTGGCGCCCGACGATGGTAAACCGGGGCATGTGGGAGGTTCCGATGAAAACGTCAGGAGAAATCGAAGCCGCCATCTGCCTGGAGATGAGCCGTTTCATGCAGGATTGCTTAGGCCGTGGCCCCAAGGAGATTCACGCCTACCTGATCGACGGTCTGCTCCTGGTCCGGCTCCAGGGGGTTCTGACCACGGCCGAACGGCATCTAATCAAGACGCTCCGGGCCGATAAAGGCCGGGATCTTCTGAAGCAAGTAAGAATTCAGTTGATGGAAACAGCCCGTCCGATCCTGGAATCCATGGTCAAGCAGATCACCGGCATCCAGGTGTTGTCCTTGCACCATGACATCAGCACGGTAACCGGCGAGGAGGTGATTCTCTTTACCCTTGCCGAATCGCCAATTCTCCGCAGCGCCAAGAAAAGATGACGACATCCGGAGCTTCATGCGGATGGCCTCATGAAAAAGCTTTTATGAATCCCTCGGATTACCGAACGTGAAACGAAGCAACATAACACCTGAAGCTGGACCCAATATGGCCATCGATCCCATCTGCGGCATGACGGTGGACGAAGCCTCCGGATTACGTGCCGAGCGTGATGGACAGACATTCTTCTTCTGCAGCGACCACTGCCGACAGCGGTTTCTGTCAACACCCGCTACCGCCAAACCCCAAGAGAAACCGCAGGGCAAAGCGCTTTACACCTGCCCGATGCATCCGGACGTCGAGCAGGATCATCCTGGCGATTGCCCCGAATGCGGCATGGCGTTGGAACCGACGAGGGTGACGGCGGGCACGGACGAAGAGAATAACGCCGAGCTGCGCGACATGACCACGCGATTCTGGATCGGTGCCGTGTTGACGTTGCCGGTGTTTCTTGTAGCCATGGCCCACTTGATCCCGGCATTGGGCAGGCAGCCGTGGGTCGATAGCCACGTCGCGCGCTGGATGCAATTCGTCCTCACCACGCCGGTGGTCTGGTGGGCTGGTTGGCCGTTCTTCCAACGCGGCTGGCGTTCCGTCGTGACGCGTCGCTTGAACATGTTCACGCTGATTGCCATCGGCGTGGGCGCCGCATTCGTCTTTAGTGCCGCAGCCATGCTCGTGCCCGGCCTGTTCCCACATACAATGCAACACGACGGCAAGGTTCCCATCTATTTCGAGGCCGCTGCGGTGATCGTGGTGTTGGTGCTGCTCGGTCAGGTGCTCGAGCTCCGCGCCCGCCGCCGTACGGGCAGCGCCATCCGAGCGTTGCTGAACCTGGCGCCGCCCAAGGCTCGGCGGGTCACGCCGGAGGGCGATCGGGAAGTACCCCTCGACCAGGTCGAAGTCGGCGACCGCTTGCGCGTGGTTCCAGGCGACAAGGTCCCCGTGGACGGCGTGGTGGTCGAAGGTCACTCCAGCGTGGAGGAGTCCATGATCACCGGCGAACCGTTCCCGGTGGAAAAGACCGTTGGCGACCAAGTGACCGGCGGCACCGTCAACGGTTCCGGCAGTTTTGTCATGCGCGCCCAGCGAGTGGGTGACGACACGTTGCTCGGGCAGATCGTAGCGATGGTGGCCGCAGCCCAGCGGAGCCGTGCGCCCATTCAAGGTCTCGCCGACAAGGTCGCGGGCGTCTTCGTGCCGGCGGTACTGGTGGTCTCGCTGTTGACCTTCGTCGCTTGGATGTGGCTGGGCCCCGAACCAAAACTCGCGCACGCCGTCGTCAATGCCGTTGCGGTCCTGATCATCGCCTGTCCGTGCGCCCTTGGCTTGGCTACGCCGATGTCCATCATGGTCGGGATCGGACGCGGGGCCCAGGAAGGCGTGCTCGTGAAAAACGCCGAAATGCTCGAACGATTGGAGAAGGTCAACACGTTGGTCGTGGACAAGACGGGCACATTAACAGAGGGCAAACCCAAGCTGATCGACGTCCTGCCCACCGGCGGTTTCGACGTGCAAGAGCTTCTGTGTCTCGCCGGCTCCCTGGAGCAGAACAGCGAACACCCGCTGGCCGCCGCGATTGTGCGAGGCGCGAAGCAGCAAGGTATCGCACTGGAGGCCGTGAAGGACTTTCGTTCGGTGACGGCGGGCGGGGTTCTCGGCACCGTGGCGGGCCGTGCGGTGTTGATCGGCAAGCCGGATTTCCTGCGAACTCAGAAGATCACTGGCCTGGAGCCGCTGGAAGCGTCGGCCAGGAAACTTCAAGAAGATGGCAAGACCGCGATGTTTGTCGCGATCGATGGCCGGCCGGCGGGAATTCTGACCGTCGCCGATCCGATCAAGTCTACCACCGCCGAGGCCATCCGTGATCTGCACGCGCTCGGGCTAAAGCTTGTCATGCTCACGGGCGACAACCGCCGTACGGCCGCCGCGGTGGCCAGGCAACTCGGCCTGGATGCGGTGGAAGCGGAGATCGAACCCGCCGGCAAAGTCGCTCATATCAAGCGGCTGCGCGCGGAAGGGAAACAGGTTGCGATGGCCGGCGACGGCATCAACGACGCACCCGCACTGAGCGAAGCGGAAGTCGGCATTGCCATGGGCACCGGCACCGACGTGGCCATGCAAAGCGCGGGCATCACCCTTGTGAAAGGCGACCTCCGCGGCATTGCCAAGGCCGTCCGCCTGAGCCGCGCCACCATGGGGAACATTCGGCAGAACCTGTTCTTCGCCTTTTTCTATAACGCGCTGGGGATTCCGGTGGCGGCCGGGGTGCTTTACCCGTTCTTCGGCTTGCTGCTCAGCCCGATCATCGCCGGTGCCGCGATGAGTCTGAGTTCCGTCTCGGTCATTAGCAACGCCTTGCGGCTGCGGAACGTGAGGCTGTGATGGAATCGACGCAACCGCGAAGCAAACAGCGATGTGCGGCGTTTCTTGGGAAATTCCGTTGCGGTCGGCATCCCGCCGTAGGTCACATAGTTGGAGCTTCTCGGTCTTGACGAGTGCCGTCGTGCGAGCATTCGATAGTCGATCACCTAGCGGGCAGGCATCGACGGGTTCGCCAGACCGTGCGTGCTGGATCGCCATTCTTTGAAAACCATTCCCGGGCTTCAAAGTTAGAAACGATAGGTGGCCGCAGCACCGCTGGTCGTGGGCATGTGCTCTGCGGGGATGACAATTACCTCGCCACCCATCTTCAAAGCGATTTCCGCCAGGTCATCTAACAGATCGTCGATTTCCGCGTCGGCAAGGTCCGCACACTCGATTCGGCCTGAAGCGGGGTCGAGCTTGCCGGGAACTTGACGGTCCGCTTCGACCAACAAGATCCCGACTCGGCCGGAAATCAACGCCTGGGCGATATCTGTCAAGTCGGCGGATCCAAGCTGTCTTGATCGCGCCTCCTCGAATTTGTCGCCCAGCTTGGCTACCTTTTCCTGAAACTTGGGCTCCATCGCCTGCCAGGCTTCCGAACGAAGATGATCGGCCGAGATCAGCCCAGAATCCAAGCCGATGGCAACGTCCATCAAAAACGGATTGTGGCTGACTTGTCGAAACAGAGCGTGATGCTCGGGCAGCGCTGCCAGCATCAGAGGCAGTCTTGACGGACGCGAATGGTGCTCGAGGATCGCACGGTCAATGGCTCGAAAAAAGCGATCGTTGTCGATCTCGACTTCATCTTTCTTCTGACCGTGTCCATGGTGCATGGACGGGACAGCATGTCTCCCGGCGCGGCCACCCTTTCCGCCGTAAGATGCCACCGTATGATGCGGCTCGGTGAGTTCATCACCTAAAGCCTCCTCGATCGTGCCGGGGACTCCCTCGGCCAATTCGACTCGATCCAGTGCATCTCGATTGCCTTCGTACAGCTTCGCCTCGTGGCGATTCAGGGCAAGTATCTGATAGCGATCTGCCGACTGGACGATACGGAGCAGCGGCTTCATGTGAAAGCTGTCGGCTACGACGACCAATTCTGGCGTCGCGCGCTGCAGCTCGAAGACTTGAAACGTGTCCGATGATCCGAGGATGGCCAGTCCTTCCGTACGATGATTCCAAAAGCCCTCGTCAGTTGCAATCGCTCGGAATTGTTCTAAGTGCGTATTCACGTCCAGCTTGGGGTGGTTTTGGAGCAAGGAGACTTTCGCCTGCTTCAAGAGGTTTCGATAGCGGATTGGGTCCTGCTGGTTTTCAGGATGGGAGCGGTGCGTAGGCAGATACAGAGAAATGCAGGGCGGCTGGTGAACAGTCAAGAACTTGGTCAATTGATCGGTTGTAATTTGACGCATCATCATTCCATCTCCCACGAAAAGGCTAAACGAAAAAAGCCGACGCGCTAAACCACCCGAAGGTTTTCCAGCGCGTCGGCTTACTCGTCAACCAGCCCCCCGGCATGGCCGGGTTGCCGCTTATTTAGTCGTCCGACGACTTCCGAGCTACTATTGGCCGGAGCCGCGTTCAAGTTTCCACTGCTCCACCAACAGTGAATGATATGGTGGCAAGCGGAGAAAAGCAAGTGGGCGGTAATCCGCTCGACGCGCGGAACGCGTTCATCGTGACCGGTGACTCGGGAATGGGGATGACTCATGGCACCATCGCGGGCATCCTCTTGACCGACCTGATCCTCGGCCGCGAGAACCCCTGGGCCAAGCTGTACGACCCTTCCCGGAAGACCCTGTACGCCCTGGGCCGGTTTCTGAACGAGAATCTCAACGTCGCCGTACAGTACGGAGACTGGCTGACCGGCGGGGATGTGGATTCGCCGGCGCAGATCAAGTCAGGCGCGGGCGCGGTCATTCGCCGCGGTTTGACGAAGATGGCCGTATACCGCGATGAGCAGGGTGCCCTTCACGAACACTCGGCCGTCTGCCCGCATCTGGGTGGCATCGTGCATTGGAACGACGCCGAAAAGACATGGGATTGCCCCTGCCACGGCTCCCGCTTCGACCGTCTGGGCGGAATTCTGAACGGTCCGGCCAACCGCGGTTTGGGCGGCGTGGATCTCCCAACTTCGAACATCGTCAAGCTCCGCTACACCGACGCGGGACAGGGTCTGCCGCTGGTCTTTCTGCATGGATTTCCACTCAGTCGCGGCGTGTGGCAGAAGCAAATCGAAGCGTTCCGCGAATCCTATCGGGTCATCGCGCCGGATCTCCGAGGTTTCGGTGACAGCGAAACGCAGCCTGGTCCGGCCACGATGGCGCAATGCGCCGCCGACCTGCACGCGCTGCTCGAACAACTCAACACGGGGCCAATGGTATTGATCGGCCACTCGATGGGCGGGTACGTGGCGTTGGCCTTCGCGCGTCAGTTTCCAGAGAAGCTGCGAGGCCTGGTGTTGGTCAGCACGAGGGCAGGGCAAGACACCGCCGAGGCGGCGGCAGAGCGACCTGATGCGACAGCGTCTCTGACGCAGATCTCGGTGCCGACCTTGGTCGTCACAGGGGCGGATGACGCGCTCATTCCGCCAACGGAATCGGAGACGTTAGCCCAGGTGATTCGGGGCGCACAGTTGAAAGTCATCCCGCACGCGGGTCATCTCGTCGCTTTCGAGCAGCCCGGCGAATTCAATCAGGTTCTGAAGGAGTGGCTGAAACGTGCGGACTTGGGTTCGCTCGATGGCAACCATTAAAGAAGAGGAATCACGATGCAAAGCAGATCGCAACCACCCACGGCTGGAAACCCCGTCGTGGAACCGGACACGCAAGGCTTCCTGGATGAGCTGGCTGCCAAAGGCGGCCCGCAGATCTACGAGTTGTCGGTCGAAGACGCCCGCGGCGTCCTTGTTGCTGCGCAAGGCGGCGAAGTGCCGAATCTCCCGGCGGACATCGAAGACCGCACGATCCCCGGAGGGCCGAAGGGCCAAATCGCCATCCGCATCGTCCGGCCCGAGGGCAGCTCCGGCGCGCTCCCGGTGGTCGTGTACTTCCACGGCGGCGGCTGGGTGCTCGGCGACGCGGAAACACATGACCGCTTGATTCGGGAGATCGCCAACGGTGCCCAGGCCGCCCTGGTGTTCGTCGATTACAGCCGTCCGCCGGAGGCCCGGTATCCGGTGGCGATCGAGGAAGCCTACGCCGCCACCAAGTGGGTCTCCGAGAACGGGAAGACCATCCATGTGGACAGCTCGCGTCTGGCGGTGGCCGGCGACAGTGTGGGCGGCAACATGGCTGCCGTGGTCGCGCTGTTGGCCAAGCAACGCGGCGGCCCGAAAATCGATTTGCAATTGCTGTTCTACCCGGTGACGGATGCCGATTTCGATACGCCGTCCTATCAGCAGTTCGCCGAAGGCTACTTCCTCACGCGGGAGGCGATGAAGTGGTTCTGGGACCTTTATGCGCCGGACGTCGCGACCCGCGCTCAAGCCACGGCGTCGCCGCTGCGCGCGACGATCGATCAACTGCGAGGCTTGCCGCCGGCGCTTGTGATCAACGGCGAGTGTGACGTACTCCGCGACGAGGGAGAGGCGTATGCCCGCAAGCTGGTCCAAGCCGGCGTCCGGGTCACGGGGCTGCGTTACCTGGGCACAATTCACGACTTTGTGATGTTGAACGCGATCGCGGATACGCCCGCGGCGCGCGCCGCCATCGCGCAAGCCAGCGGCGCGTTGCAGAATGTCTTTACCAAGCAAGAATCGACAAAGAAATAACTGAGCGAAGCGGAAGTCGGCATTGCCATGGGCACCGGCACCGACGTGGCCATG
>REEF01000375.1 GCA_007695205.1 Planctomycetaceae bacterium | reverse complement strand
GATCGTCTCCAGCATCTCGGCCTCCATGTCATAACTGTCCCACAGCGACTGCCCGCTGCCACTGGAGTCGTAGGCCGAATAGGTATAGTCCGGCTGGGTGCTGGCCGACCAACTCTCCCACAACGAATTGGTATCCGAGGTGATGTTTCCGGCGCCCACTGCCGACCCCGATTTAACGCTCCAGTTGCTGACCTCGCCGTCGACAAGCGACTCGTATTCCGAGCGGACTTGGTGCCACGACAGGGTTTCCCACTGGGTGTAGGAATAGTCGCTCTGGGTGCGTTGGAGGGTTCCGTTGCCGCCGGCGTAGTCGCCCGACTCGACGGTGTGGTCGGACTGGCCGGCTTTCCAATAGTCGTAGGCTGTCAGGATCTGGCTCTCGGTGTGCTGCTCCCAGTCGTAGGACAGTTGCCCGGCCTGGTCGTACTGCCATTGGTACAGGTAGTTCCCGTGGACGGTTTTCAGCAGGGAGCCTTGCCCGCTGTACGAGGCGTGGTTCTCGCCCCGATGGATTGAGGTTTTGAACCCGTCGGCAAGTTCCCAGGACGCGCCGTCGGCCAGCGTTCCATCGGTTTCCGAGTAGTTCAGGCTGCGGTCCATGCCCCGCGACCACCCCTGTCGCGTGATACGTTCGTACTGGTATTGGCCGTTGGCGCGGAACGAGGCGTGGGTATTATGGAGAGCCACTCCGGCGGCCTGGCCAGTGGTCTGCCACGCTCCGCCGACGGGCAACTGCAGCGTTGTATCGTAGTGCTGGCCGTCCTCGGTCCGATCGCTCTGCCATCGGGTACCGGTCAGTTCACCGGAAATCTCCGCGTCCGAATCGGTCATCTGCCGGGTGAAGCTGCCGGAACCCCAGGCGGCACGGAAGAACAGCTTGCCGCCGTGTCCGGAGCCGCTGCCCGTGGTGACCCAAGGATGGCCAATGTCAGGCGTTCTGAACTTGCAAGCAAAAATGCCTGTCCTTTTCGGTCCTTTTCGCCCGCCATGCTCCATAAAGTCCAATGGTGATTCACGTCACTAGGCGTCCGTCGATTTGACGCCGGAGTTGACGCCGGCGGTGCGGACCCACAACACGAATCGCGCGATGCCCCTGGAGCCGAAGATCAGCCAGATGGCCAGCGCCAGGCCGATCATGGACGACCAGAAAACCGCTTGCCATCTCGGACTCGCCCACGTCCCTTCGGCAAGGGACATGTGGATGATACTGGTCGCCACGGATCGGACCACACTGATCAGCGCAAAAACACCGACGGCCGGCAGCGCGACGGCCAGCACGGCTTCTTGCGTCATCTCCGGCCGCGTGACCGGAGTCGGATCATCCGACACCATGCGGGCAGCCAACGTCGACCCCTTGAACCAAAGCACCAGCCCGATCAGCAGCATTATCAGCACGTGGATGCTGGCGAATCCTGCGGCGGCCAGATCGGCACCGAAGCGACCATTGCCGAACACGCCAATCAGCAGGCTCACGACCGCGTTAACGACAGTGTAAGCCATGAGTGCTGTCTGGACAAACATCCAGACAGCGAGGATCTTGCACGCTAGGGTGGCAATCTCCTGTCGAGTCATGTTCACCTCTCTCCCATCGGCTGGCAGGAGCAAACTTTTCCAGTGCCCATCATCAACAGACGCATCGTACACCCCCTGGCGGGCCAGGTCAACTGCCCACCACCAGATCGTCGAGTTCCTCATGGAAAAGATCCGGAATATGATGGGATGCAGCACCAGACCACTGCCTGCGATACAATGAAGATTGCGAGGGTCAAGGGCAAGCGGCGGTAAGTTCGGCGAATGCTGGGGCAGGACAAGCGACTGGCCGACTTATTCAATGACTCGCACAGCGGGACATCCTCAATCGCGAAGGCCATGTGGTGGATCTCGGCCATGCCCTTCTCCCGATCGCCCCATAACAGCCTCTCTCTCCCACGTCGGTCGCAAGAAAACCCCGCAGAAAAGCAAAAACCGGGCGCAAACTTCCAACATCGAAAAGAGATTTCTGAAAAAAAGTGTCAAAAAAATGGACGAGACGGTTGCGTTCTCGTCCGTGGGGGCTTAGGATTTTTACCAGTCGTGGGGAGTGAAAACTTCTACCAGTCGGTCAACTTGACATCACGCGCCCACTCACGCTCGGCCCGTCGCGCATCGGTAACTGGAACACGCGTGCCCGCCCGATCGCCGGCCGCATCGACGAAGTGGCGATTTGGTCGCGCGCTTGCGAGGCCACGGAAATCCAACAAAGGTTCGCCGTCGGCGCGAACCACTGACGCTTTTGGGAGCTGCCATGTCCGATGATTCGTTGAAGACGATTTGCCTTGCCGTGGTTGCGTGCGGTGTGATGGCCGTCGCACCGGTACATGCCGAGGATCGCCTCAGTTACAACCGCGACGTGCTGCCGATCCTGTCGGAAAGCTGCTTTCACTGTCACGGTTTCGATCCCAACACGCGCGATGCAGAACTGCGGCTTGACCAGTTCGCCGATGCGACGAAAGACCGCGGCGGATACGCGGCCATCGTGCCCGGCGATCCCGATGCCAGCGAAATCATCCGGCGTATGACCGAACCCATCGTCGCCGCGCGCATGCCGCCGCCGAAGGAAAACAAGCCGCTCACCGACGAACAGATCGCGGTCGTCAAACGTTGGATCAAGCAGGGTGCGGAGTACGAAGATCACTGGGCGTTCAACGCGCCGGTGCGGCCGGAACTGCCGGACGTGAAGCAATCCGATTGGCCGCGTCACGACATCGACCGATTCATTCTCGCGGAGTTGGAGAAGCAGGGTTTGTCGCCATCGCCGGAGGCGGATCGCCGCACGCTGATTCGCCGTGTGAGTTTTGATCTGACGGGTCTGCCGCCGACGCCCGACGAAGTGGCTGCGTTCGTGAACGACCCCCGGCCCGACGCGTACGAGCGCGTGGTGGATCGATTGCTTGCTTCGCCGCGCTACGGCGAACACATGACGCGCTACTGGCTGGACCTTGCCCGCTACGCCGATTCCCACGGTTATCAGTACGATCTGATTCGCACGATGTGGCCGTGGCGCGAGTGGGTGATTCAGGCGTTCAACGACAACATGCCGTTCGATCAGTTCACCATCGAACAAGTGGCCGGCGATCTGATCGACGACGCGACCGACATGCAGCAACTCGCCTCGGCGTTCAACCGCAATCACCCCATCACCATCGAAGGCGGGATCATCAACGAGGAGTACCGCACCGAGTACGCCATCGATCGTGTCAACACCACCTCCGCAGTGTGGCTTGGGCTGACCGTCGGCTGCGCGCGATGTCACGATCACAAATACGATCCGATTTCCGCCGTGGATTTTTATCAGCTTAAAGCGCTGTTCGACCAGGTACCGGATGTGGGACAGGGCAATCGCAACCGATTCGCGCCGACGATGGACGTGACGCCGCCGATGCAGCGCGGAAACCAGCGCGAGCTGGAAGCTGGTATTGACAGCCGCATCGCAGACGTCGACCCCGACATCCGCCGTACGTGGGAACAGCGTTTGGCCGCAGCAGCGCGTTGGCGCACCGTGCCCGTCGCGTCCATCAACGCCGCACACGGCTCGACATTCCAGCAACTTGATGATGGTTCCACGCTCGTGACCAAGCCCTCCGACAATCGCGAAACCTACACGATCGTGCTGCGAACCGATCACCCGGTGCGCGCGATTCAACTTCATGCACTGCGGCACGACTCATTGCCACACGGCGGACCCGGTCACGCACGCAACGCCAACTTCGTACTCAACCGATTCGAAGTCCGCGTTCGGCCCAGCGGCAGCAGCGCTGAACCCACACCCGTCAAAATCACTTCCGTTGAGGCGGATTACGCGCAGGCGAACTATCCTGCGGCCAACGCCATCGACGGCAAAGACGCCACCGGTTGGGGCGTGCATCACGACAACCGCGCCGACCGCCGTGCGACGTTCGCCCTGGCGCGATCCGTTGACGCCGACAGTGAACTGCACATCCGCATCGTGCATCATTTCGGTGCGAGTCACCAGATCGGCCGGCTTCGCTTCGCGATGAGTGAAGATGCCGCCGCATGGCCCGCGCCGGTGCTTGCGGCCGCGGCCAAGCCGCAGGATCAACGCAGCGTTGCCGAACAGCGCCTTCTCGATGCGCATTACCTGGCCGACCGTGGTGAGGAAACAGCCCAGCATGTCGCGCTTCGCTATCTGCAACTCGATGAAGACGCATCGGCGAAAGTCGACGTGATGGTCATGGCCGACGCTTCAAGACGCACGCCCACGTACGTGCTCACGCGCGGCGCGTACGACCAGCCCGACAGGAATCAACAGGTGCAGCCGGGTGTGCCGAGCCATCTTCCCGCCATGCCCGACGATGCGCCGCGCAATCGACTCGGCTTCGCGCAATGGCTGGCGAGTCGTGACAACCCGCTGACCGCGCGCGTCACGGTGAATCGGCTTTGGCAGAACGTGTTCGGCCTCGGCATCGTGCGCACCAGTGAAGACCTGGGCACGCAGGGCGAATGGCCGAGTCACCCGGAATTGCTGGACTATCTCGCGGTGACGTTCATGGACAGCGGTTGGGATGTGAAGCAGATGATGCGGCTGATCGTGACGTCGGCGGCGTATCGGCAATCGTCGAGCGCGGATACCGAACCGTGGCAGCGTGATCCGGAGAATCGTCTGCTGGCGCGCGGGCCGCGCTTGCGACTTGATGCCGAGGCGGTGCGTGATAATGCGCTGGCCATCGCGGGATTGCTTTCGGACCGCATGGGCGGGCCGAGCGTGTATCCGTATCACCCCGAGGGGCTTTGGCTGGAGGTGAACAATCGGCCGGGCTTCATGGAGGATTACGTGCAAAGCGAGGGCGAGGATTTGTATCGCCGCAGTATGTACACGTATTGGAAGCGTGCGGTGTCGCCGCCGCCGATGCAGATTTTCGACGCACCGAGCCGCGAGTTCTGCGTCTCGCGACGTGCGCGCACCAACACGCCGTTGCAGGCGCTGGTGGTGATGAACGATCCGCAATTCGTGGAAGCGGCGCGGTTCTTCGCCGAGCGGATCATGCGCGAAGGCGGCGATACTTTCGATTCACGCATCGACCACGCCTACCGCATCGCGCTGGCGCGTGAGAGTGCATCGCACGAACGGGCGACGCTGCGTGAACGGTTCAAGCAGCAACTTGCCTACTATCGCGCCGATCTCGATGCCGCGAAGCGGCTGTTGAGCGTCGGCGATGGCAAACGCGACAGCACACTTGACGTCGCTGAACATGCGGCGTGGACGATTGTCGCACGCATCATTTTGAATCTCGACGAAACCATCACCCGGGGCTGAGACATGACCATGGATATTGAACAACGTCTGCATATCACCCGTCGCCAACTGCTCGGTCAAGGCGGTCTCGCGCTCGGCGCGGCGGCGCTGGGGACACTGATGCCCCCGCACAGCGCTGCCGCCGCGCCCGTCGGTGGATTGCCGCATCTGCCGCACTTCGCGCCCAAGGCCAAACGCGTGATCTACCTGTTCATGGCCGGCGCGCCGTCGCAAATGGATCTGTTCGACTACAAACCCAACCTCGCCAAACTGCACGGCTCGGAACTGCCCGACTCGGTGCGCGGCGGACAACGCCTCACGGGTATGACCGCCGGCCAATCATCGTTTCCCATCACCCAGGCGATCGCGCCTTTCTCACGTCACGGTCAAACCGGCACACACCTGAGCGACCTGCTACCGTGGCACGGAAAAATCGTCGACGACATCGCCATCCTCAAAGGCGTCCATACCGAAGCGATCAATCACGATCCGGCGATCACGTTCTTCCAGACCGGCAGCGAGTTCCCCGGTCGCCCGTCGCTGGGCGCGTGGGCGAGCTACGGACTCGGCAGTGTAAACGCGAACCTGCCCGCGTTCGTCGTGCTGCTTTCGGACAACAACTACCCGCAGGCGCAGCCGCTTTACGACCGGTTGTGGGGCAGCGGATTTCTGCCGAGCCGATATCAGGGCGTCCGCTTCCGCAGCAGCGGCGACAGCGTGTTGTACCTTAGCGATCCGGCGCGCGGCGAGCGCGATCAACATCGCAAGGTGCTTGACACGCTCAACTCGCTTAACCGTGCGCAGCACCAGCGAGTCAACGATCCGGAAATCGAAACTCGCATCCGTCAATACGAGATGGCGTTCCGCATGCAAATGTCGGTGCCGGAGCTGGCGGACATTTCCGACGAACCCGACAGTACATTCGAGTTGTACGGTGAAGAAGCGAAACAGGGCGGGACGTTCGCTGCGGCGTGTCTGATGGCCCGTCGGTTGGCCGAGCGCGACGTGCGATTCATTCAGCTTTACCATCGTGACTGGGATCATCATTCGTCGCTGCCGGTCTGGCATCCGCGCATGTGCAAGGAAGTGGATCAGGCGTCGGCGGCGCTGGTGATGGATCTGAAGCAACGTGGCATGTTGGACGACACGCTGGTGATCTGGGGCGGTGAGTTCGGCCGCACCATCTATGCACAGGGCAAATTGGAAGGCACCGGCTACGGCCGCGATCACCACCCGCGTTGCTTCACGATGTGGATGGCCGGCGGCGGCGTGAAGGCCGGCATCACCCACGGACAAACCGACGACTTCTGCTACAACGTCGTGAACGGCGGCGTCCACGTGCATGAACTCAACGCGACCATCCTGCACTGCATGGGCATCGACGCCAACCGTTTCAGCCACCGCTTCCAGGGCCTCGACCAGCGGCTCACCGGCGTGGAACACGTCCAACCCGTGAAGGCGATACTCGCGTAGCGAATGGACGGGCTTCCTATTCGGGAATCCACCACGGCGATCATGGCAGCTCCCGACGCTCCAAATTCCAAGCAAAAGATGCCTGTCCTTTTCGCTTTTCGCCCTGCACGACGAAGTCGCGGTACCCCTCCAACCGAGTGCCGGCTGGCAAGTCCTCGAGATACAGCGGCACCGTCTCGTCGATCTTGAGGTCCTTCGTCTTTTTTCGTTTGGCCGAGCCGGGCCGTTTTTTCTTGGGATTCGACTTGTCTGTGGTGGGCGGCTTCAGCAACCGGCTGGGTTTAATCTTGGCGTACAATGGTACAACGCAACCGGCTCCGGAGAACGTCAGGAGGGTTGCAAGCTCAGCGGTGGGGGGTTAAAACTGCTATCAGTCGGTCGAAAGACGGGGACAAGGTCAAAGAGCGGCCGAGCGGAGCAAAGGAGACTTGCATCCATGCGTACACGAATCGTGATCATGCCCTTACTCGTGTTGGTTTTCGGTCTGCAGGCGGTTGCGTCCGAGTTTCATGTCGCGCCGGATGGGGATGACGCCAGTGCCGGGTCCCGCGAGGCGCCCTTTCGGAGCCTCGAACGGGCGCGGGACGCCGTGCGGGAGCACCGGGAAGCTCATGGACTGGGCGATGCGGGGATTACCGTCATCTTGCGTGAAGGCCGTTATTACCGGGACGCGACCTTCCTGCTGGGCGCGGCGGATTCGGGCGAGCCCGGCAGGCCCGTGGTGTACAAGGCGTCGGAAGGCGAGCCGGTGTATCTGGACGGGGGCCGTGTCCTCGAGCCGGGCATCTTCGAAACCGTGACGGACGCGGCGGTCCTCGGGCGGCTGCTGGAATCCGTGCGCGGGAGGGTGCTGCAAGCCGATCTGGGCGCCGCGGGCATCGAGGATTACGGCGATTTCGGTCCGCGGGGGTGGGGCCGCGCGAACATCCCGGCGCCTGCGGAACTCTTCATCGACGGCATTCCGCAGACGGTGGCCCGCTGGCCGAACCACGATCATATTCCGCTCGGACAAGTACTCGCGGGCGGCCAGGACGAATCGGACCAGCCGGGGGTCTTCGAGTACAACACCGGCCGGGCCGAGCGCTGGACCGGGGCGGAGGATCTCTATATTTCCGGCTTGTTCGGCGTGACCTGGGCGCACGATACGGTGGGGATTGCCGGAATCGACCTGGAAGCGGGCACGTTGACGACGGAACATCCGCATTCGTATGGATTTCGTCAACCCGGTTTTCCGGGCCGTTTCACGACCCAGTATTATGCGGTGAACCTGCTCGAGGAAATCGAGGAGCCCGGTGAATACTACATCGACCGCCGCGCGGGCAGGCTGTACTTTCTGCCTGCGTATCCCCTGGAGCATTCCCGGATTCAGGTCTCCCAATTGGCGGCGCCCTTCGTGCGAATCGAGAACGCCTCGCACATTCACTTCAGGGGTTTGACCTTCGAGAACGGCCGTGACATGGGGATCGTCGTTTCCGGCGGCGCGAGCAACCGGATCATCGGCTGCACGGTGCGCGCGCTGGGGAGACGAGCCATCGCGATCAACGGCGGCGAAGACCATGGCGTGATTGGCTCCGACATCTATCACGTGGGGCAGGGCGGCGTGGCCCTTCACGGCGGCGACCGCGCCAGCCTGACCCCGGCGGGCCATTTCGTGCGCAACTGCGACATCCACCGCTACAACCGCTGGATCCAGCATTACAATCCCGCGGTCGCCGTCAGCGGCGTGGGCAACCGGGTCGAGCATACCCATATGCATCATGCGCTGCATCAGGCGATCACGTTCGGCGGCAACGAACACGAATTCGCGTTCAACGAGATCCACCACGTGCTGAAGAACATCTCGGATATGGGCTCGATCTACGTGGGCCGCAATCCCACGTTCGCGGGCAACGTCATCCGCCACAACTTCTTCCATCACCTTTTCCTCCAACACGAAGGCGGGCCGGGCGTGCAGGCGATCTTCCTGGACGACGACACCATCTACGTGGCCAAGCTCTTCGGGAACGTCTTCTACAGGACGGGTTCGACCGGCGTGATCAAGTTTCATGGCGGCGGGGGCGCGTCGGTCGCCAATAACGTGGCCATCCAAAGTCCCCGACTTGTGCAGGACGGACCGGGAGACGTCGAGGGAATTGAACGGGCCATCAGCAAAATGCACACCGACCAGCCGCATGGCCACGGGTTCCCCGAGAAAGTTGCGGAGATGAACATCGGCCAGGATCCCTACCGCAGCCGCTATCCCTACCTCTATGACACCTATGCCGAAGGTTACAATGAGGGCACGCCCCGCTGGAACAACCTGGAGGTCGAGGAAGATCTCAGCGACTTCGTGGACCCGGACCATCTGAACTTCGCCCTGCGTGACGATTCCCCCGTGCTGGATTGGGTGGCGGAGGACGTCCACGACCGTGTGTATGGGGCGGATGGCGAAGATATTCCCTTCGCACCGATTCCTTTCGGGCAGATCGGCCTTGAACAGGACGAAAACCGGCCCGAATTGGGACCCTTGCCGTTCCGCAAGCTCGGTCCGGATGCCGGGTCCGGCGACGTGAACGGCGGGGAAGCCCAATTCTGGTGGACGCCGTCGTACAACGCCGACCGCTACCGCGTGCGTATTGCAAGGGATGCGGCCATGCGAAACGTGACCGTTGAGATCGAGACGCAGCACACTCACATCATCACGCGTGATTTGGCCTCGGGCGAGCAGTATTTCTGGCAGGTGGAAGCCATCGTCGACCAGTCCCGCTCGAACCGCGGCGCCCGCCCGGCGCAAGAGGCCCCGTGGCCACTGGCCACAAGTGAATAAGGATCGGCAAAGAAATAACTGTCGCATTTTCTTCCCCCTCACCCCGCCCCCCCTCGGGAGACGATCAATGACGCGCGTTACGAACTCTTTCCTCCTGGCCGTCCGTCTGCTGGCCGCCGGGCTGCTGATCCCGGCAGTCGCGGGCGGCGAAGACGCCGTGCAGCGGACGCCGGTGCGGCTGGCCGCCGTGCCGGACCAGCCGCTGCCGACGGACGAGGCGACCGTTTACCGGCAGGATTTCGAAGGCTCGCTGACCGGCGCCTCGGGCGAGTTTCGTCGGGGACCCGGCCGCTGGGGAACCGGACTGCACCTACAGATGCCCGACGGTCGCTACGACGTGGATGCCGCCGCGTGGGATTGGGAACGGCAAGGCACGATCGAATGGTGGGTCCAGCCGCGGCCGGCCGCTCAGATCTGGCGGAACCAGGGCTGGCACTACTTCCTGCACGTCCGGCCCGAGCAACCCGACGGGTTTCAGTTGGACCTCTGGCGCCACCCGCTGACCTCCTTGCGGCTGTCCGCGTCACGCGGGCTGGCGCCGCACGGACCGATCGACCAGCCGCCGGAGCGAATTGAAATCGACACGCGGAATCTGGACATCGACGGCTGGCACCACCTGCTGGTCTCCTGGGACTTGCGAGGCGATCGCCAGCGGATCTGGCTGCTGCTGAACGGCTCGGGCCAGCAACTGTGTGTGCCGGCCGGTACGTTCCCGCCGGGCCGGTTTGCCAGCTTGGAGTTCGGCAACCGGCCGTCCGGCTGGCAAACCCCCTTCATCCCCTTGGACGGAGCGATCGATGCGCTCCGGGTCCAAGCCGAATCCGTCGCGAACCGCTTGGTCGAGGAGTAAATCATGCTTCGAATTATCGGACGATTACCTGGTGGGCTCCCCGTGCTGGCACGGCTCTTCGCCGGGGCCCTGTGTCTGCTGTGGACGGGTCGGGCGGGAGCCGCCATCGATCAGGAACTGGCCGACCAGGCCCGGCAGGGCTTGCATCGTGCCGTGACGTACCTGACCGAAGAGGTCGCGCATCAGGGCGGCTATGTGGGCAGCTATCTGGCCGACTTGAGCCAGGGGTTTGGCAAGCTGGGTTCGCGTCGCGGACCGACCTGGAACTGGATCCAATCGCCCGGGACACCCGCCATGGGATTCGCCTTTCTGCACGTGTGGGAAGCGACGGGTGAGCCGCCGTTTCTGGAAGCGGCGGTGGGCGTGGCCCACGCGCTGGTCCGCGGCCAGTTGGAATCGGGTGGCTGGGACGACAACGTCGATCATTCGCCCCAGGGCGAACGCACCTATTTCTACCGCCGAAACGCCGGCAGCAGCGACCCGCGGCTGACCTCCGGCCGCAATCGCTCGACCTTCGACGACAATATCTCGCAACACGCCACCCGCCTGCTGATCGCCGTCGATCAGGCCTTGGCGCAACAGGACGCGTCGATCCGCGAGGCCGTCGACGCCGCCCTGGAACTGTTTATCACCGCCCAGGACGAACGCGGGGGCTGGCCCCAAAACTATCCCCTGGCCGGCCGCGGCTACGGCGATTTCTATACCTACAACGACGGGGCCATCCGCGATTGCATCGACGTCCTGATGCTGGCCTACCGCACCTACGGCGACCCCCGCTACCATGACGCCGTGGTACGCGGCGGCGAATTCATCCTCCGCACCCAACTGCCCGAACCGCATCCGATCTGGGCCCAGCAGTACGACCCCGAATTGCAACCCGCCTGGGCGCGGCGGATGGAACCTCCCGCCGCCTGCGCCGGCGAAAGCGCCGGCATCGTCCGCCTGCTGCCCGAAATCGCGATCTTCACCAACGACACTCGCTTCCTGGACCCGCTGCCCGCCGCACTCGATTGGTATCAGCGCTCGCAAATCGCCGAAGGACGCTGGGCAAGGTACTACGAATTGAAGACCAATCGCCCGCTGTACCAGATCAGCCGCAATCGGACCGCCTACTGGCTCAGCTACGAAGACCACGACACGCCCGACCATTATGCCTTTCAGGGCAGTTGGGGGCGGGGCCTGGACACGGTGCGCCAAGCCTACGAAGCGATGCGAGCGACCAGTCCGGCGGACTACGCTCGCCAGCGGCAGCCCCGTGAACGGACGCGGGACGAACAACTCGAACGCGCCCGGCGGATGGAGTCTCGCGTCCGCGAAGTGCTGGACCAGCAGGACAAGCAAGGTCGCTGGGTCGAACGCCGCGACGGGCAAGACATGCTGATGATGGCCACGTTCCAACGCAACCTGCGAACCCTGGCCGACTACCTGGCGCCGCTCCCCTGAAGCGGCCGCCGGCATCGGTCTGGTTTCCCCGTCCTACTCCGACCCAATCGTCTCTCCTGCCCCGTATCCATGCCGGAACGGAAATCGACACTCCAAAAAATTCAAAATCTGGCGAAAATCGAACAAATTGAACACGCCAGGTCGGGAGTCGTTTTCGGATAAGCCGCTTTCCATGCGGTGAACCGTTGGCCGAAAACGACTCCCGACCCCCTGGGCCAGCCCGTCTTGTGGTGCATTCCGCGTACCAAATCACGACCAACGGGTCAGCAATGGGGAGGGGAGCTGTTTTCGCCGAGGATGGCACAAAAAAAGCAAAAAAAGGACAGGCATTTTTCCGAATGGGGCACCGCCACAGATCGTCTTCCACCGCCCCAGCGGCCTTCCTATTCGGGAATCCACCACGACGATCATGGCAGCTCCCCACGCTCCAAATTCCAAGCAAAAGATGCCTGTCCTTTTCGCCGGTCGATCGGGTACGCCGGACATGGCCACGGTGCCCTCTGGTTGACGCTGCGGCGTTGGAACCGTAGACTGTAGAACGTGGCCGGTACTTCGCCGGCGATGGCGTCTGTGCAATTTGGGGGCAAATCGGCGGGCAGGGCCATGTTCTTTGTCGATTACGCGTCGGGTGTCGCCCAGGATCTTGCCGGGTTGCGGGCGTTTGAACGTGCCCGAGTCCTCGACCAGATCGAAGAGCAGTTGGCGGAGCAGCCCACGCAGGAAACTCGTAACAAGAAGCTCCTGCCTGGCCTGAAACCGCCCTGGGATCACGAACTTCCGGTCTGGGAGCTGCGAGTTGGAGAGTACCGGGTGTTTTACGATGTGAACGATACCGAACACCAGGTCACGGTGCGGGCGATCCGTCGGAAACCGCCTCACGCCACAACGGAGGAAATCCTATGAAAACGTTGGGAATCGAACAGGCCACGCTTGACGCCTGTGTTCGCGAATCGCAAGGGGAACGCGTGCTGGTCACTCGTGGTGGGCGCCCCGTCGCCATGGTGGTTGGCTTGGCGGGCTTGGACGAAGATCAACTGCAACTCGGGGCTAGCGACAAGTTTTGGCAGTTGATCACGGCGCGTCGGAAGCAACCGACCGTGAGCCGTGTGGAGCTGGAGCGGCTGGCTGCGGCCCGCGACGCGCCGTAACCTACTGCACGATCCAAGGGATGGACCGAAGCGGCGGTTACGTCCCGCGGAATGGCTGGGTCAAGTCGCCGCCGCTCGGTCATCCCAGCCGTACGATCTAAGACACCGTTCGCGAAAAAGAATGGGAAAAAAGGAAAAAAGGACAGGCATTTTTCCAAATGGGGCACCGCCACAGATCGTCTTCCACCGCCCCAGCGGCCTTCCTATTCGGG
>REEF01000339.1 GCA_007695205.1 Planctomycetaceae bacterium | reverse complement strand
CTAGATGGCATGCAGGGGACTGAATCAGGGCCTTTGCTCGTTCGCCATTCGATGGATTCTCTTACACGCCCTATTTTTTCGGATGAGCCAGGCAGGGTACAAGGAAATTTCGTGGCCGATGTAAGCGGTTTGCCCTCCTCTTCACCTCGCGATTAGTGCAAATCATCCTCTGATTGAAGCAACGGCGGATTGAACGGACCCGCATCCCTGCCAAAATAGATGGATGGCACCTATCGTATAATCATCATGCGTTTGAGTTTCATCCGCTAGCAAAGATTTCGTTAACAATGCAAATAGGAGAATCGACAAATCCACTCAAATCGGTCGAATTGACGGTCGATAGAATGAAAGAAGAGAAACAGGGACCCAGTCACAGGAAACTCACATGAAAGACTCCACAACCATGCGGATGATCCCTGTCGCCAGCTTGGTCTTGAGCCTGTTTCTGCTGCGTTTCGCGTTCGCAGAGGATTTTCCATCGCTTCAGGATTTTCCCTCGCTTCAGGAGTATCCCAACGATCAGTCTTCATTTCCCATGCTTTCGGATGAAGCGGATGTATCTTCCGCGGAATTGTTGCAAATCGACCAAGGGACGACGACTCCATTGATCAACAGTTTCATCGCGGCGCCCGAATTTGCAGGTGGACTAATCGTCGTCGGCTCCGATATGGCCATGAAGATTGGTGGGTATGTCAAAGCCGATCTCATCCATGATTTTGACGCCATTGATTCGACCGATTCGTTTGACACGACGCGTATTCCAACCTCGGGGCCCAACCGAAGAAACACACGGTTCCACGCCCGTCAATCGCGGTTGAGTTTTGATACGCGGTGGCACGTCAATGGCGATGTCGCGCGAGCGTTTGTCGAGTCCGACTTTTTCGGTGGCGAGCCCGGCAGCACCGCCAATTTTCGCCTTCGCCATGCGTACGGAACGCTGGGACGGTTTACGGCAGGCCAAACCTGGACGACCTTCACGGATCCTGCAGCCGTTCCGCTAACTCTGGACTTCGAGGGAGCGGTGTCGAACGTCAACCGCCGTCAAGGCCTTGTGCGTTGGGAGCAGCCGCTTTTCGTCGACAGGCTATTCTTTGCCGTCGCCGTTGAGGATCCGCGAATTATTATTGAGCCCCCAACGCTAGTGGACGGCGAAGGGCGTACCGAGTCACCCGACTTCATCGCACGACTTCGGTCGCAACACCACTGGGGAGGTTTGCAGGGGGCGTTTGTCCTCAGAAGATTAGGGTTCCAGCCGACGGGCGAACCAATCATTGATGGAACAGCGTGGGGATTCAACTTTACCGGAGTCGCCATGCTTTCCCAACGCACAAAAGGATACTTTCAGATCACCTTTGGCGAAGGGATCGGAAGCTATCGAGGGTCCCCGGATGTCGTCGCCACCGGACCGGAGACCGCCGCGATTCTTCCCGTGTTTGGCTGGATGGGCGGCGTACGCCATGAGTGGACTGATCGCCTGACCTCGAACCTCACCTTCAGCCAGCTTTCACTCGACGATCTCCCGGGACAAGCCCCCGACAATCTCCGTTCCACCACGTACCTCGCCGCAAATATCATCGCGAACCCGTACGATCGCATCTTCTGTGGAGTGGAGTATCTTTATGGCGTTCGAAACGACGTGAGTGGCGAGCGAGGAAGTGCCCATCGACTCCAAATGTCATTCGGCTTCTATCTTCAATAACGCAGTCGCGGAGGTGTAATCCGTCGGCCGCAACGCCGAGGCTCGGCCCGCAACAATGGCCAGCCAATGCACACTTCGGCGCACGATGACGCCAACGTGTACCCGTGCCAGCCAACGTGTGCTCAGTTGGCCGATTGTTGGTCGGCCGATTCTTCCATGGATTCGATGTAGCGGCGGAGTCGTTCGTTTTCGTTGCGGATATCCTTCAGCTTCAGCATGTTCTCGACACGCTTCAGCAATTCGATTTTATTGACCGGCTTGGACAGAAAATCATCCGTCTTCGCCTGGACCGCCCGTTCGATGTCGCCCAATTCGTTCAGCGCGGTGACCATCAAAATCATGATGCGGCTGGTTTCCGGGTCATCCTTCAACTGGCGGCAGACCTCGAAACCACTCAGTCGGGGCATCATGACGTCCAGCAGGATCAGATCCGGCCGGAATGACTTGACCTTCTCCAACGTGTCGTGGCCGTCCGCGGCGAATTCGACGTCGCAATCCACGTTGGCCAGATACGCTTCCAACAGCTCGCAGTTGGGCTGATTATCGTCGGCGATCAAGATCCTACTCTTTTCGGCCATCTCGGCAGTTCTCCACAGCGCTGGCAAGCGGATAAAGGACCGGCTGCACTTCGGGCAACCAGAAAACATCGGTTCGTCCGGCCGGTTGCGAGACAGGCAGACCCTGTTCCCGCCATCCATCGCCAGATTATAGCCTGATCCAACGGACTCGTACACGACCATGCAGCCGAACGAGACAAATCAATCTACTGAGTCGATTGAATGGAACGAGATTTGCAGTTCCTTCAGACGCAATCCTTGCCCCCTAAAGCGTTTGATTCGCGATCAAAGTCCAGCAGAACGGGCACATTTTGGTTTTCAGTGCCGGTTGCCACAAAACCACATCGTGATGCCAAACGACCACACATGTTGACAGGGTGCATCGGTTGGTTGGCAACTGCGTCAATCCTGGTTGGCGCGCAAACCTTTGGCAGTTCGCGTGTTATGTATCGAAGGCGTCATTTGATGGGCTTGTTGGCATGAATTATGCCTCGACTTTGGTTTTGCGTACATGCGTAACACGAATCAGCAGACTACGCGCGATTTAAGGGGCAGCATCTTGAGGACAACGCGCAACGCCGCATCGCGGCGCCGATCCGGGGACTGTTATGGACAGTCAACCTCGGCAAATGGGAACGGTTCCGGCAATTCCGTGACATTTCGCACGAAGCGTGCGGTGAAACGGCGGGACGATGAGAATTTTCACGAGACGTTGAACGAGGAATTCGATGGCTTCGCGGACCAGGAGGATGGGGACGACCCCTGGCTCGTGGAAGACGGCGAATCGCCGACAGTTCCCGCCAGCCCAACCGACGATCCGATCCGGATCTACTTAATGCAGATGGGCAAGATTCCGCTGCTGAGCCGCAGCGCCGAGGTCGCAGCGGCGCGCAGAATCGACTCGTCCCGGCATCGATATCGCCATAGCATGCTGGCGACGGATTTCATGTTGCGAGGCGCCGTGACCATCCTGGAGAATATCCGGGACGGAAGCCTCCGATTGGATCGCACGGTCGAGGTGTCGGTTACCAACACGGCCGAGAAGAAACGGACGCTCAGGCGATTAGTGCCCAACCTGAAGACGTTGCAGCATTTGCTGGTGCAAAACAGTCGGGATTTTCGTGTCGCGGTCAGCAGGCGACAGCCCATCGAGGTGCGTCGGCGCGCCTGGGCCTCGCTGGTCCGGCGCCGAAACCGAGCCGTGCGGTTGATCGAGGAAATGAACCTGCGGACCAATCGGCTCCAGCCGCTGTTCGATCAACTGCAGGAGATTTCGGCTCGGATGCAGCAATTGAAAGAGCAGTTGAGCGAAGCTTCGTCCAACGGATCAAGCTTCGGACGATCTGGCACGGAATTGCGAGCCGAGCTGTGCTACCTGATGCGACTGACCTTCGAAACACCCGCCACGCTGGTTCGGCGAGTCCAGCGGACCGAGGTCTTCTGCGGGCACTACGATGCCGCCAAGCGGCGTCTGTCCGCCGGCAATTTGCGGCTGGTCGTATCGATCGCGAAAAAGTACCGCAACCGCGGCTTGTCTTTCCTGGATTTGATTCAGGAGGGCAATACCGGGCTGATGCGGGCGGTGGATAAATTCGAGCACCAGCGGGGTTACAAGTTTTCTACGTACGCGACGTGGTGGATCCGACAGGCCATCACTCGGGCGATCGCCGACCAGAGCCGCACAATTCGTGTGCCGGTCCACATGATCGATGCGATGAGCAAGATCCGCAATGTGACGCAGGATCTTGTCCAGGAACTAGGCCGAGAACCGTCGCCCGAAGAGACCGCCATGCGAGCCGGATTGTCGCTGGATGACACTCGGATGATCCTGAGAATGTCTCGCCAGCCATTGTCGCTGGACCAGCCGGTCACCGAGCATGATGATAGTTATTTCGGGGAGTTCTTGGAGGATCATCGACAAGACGATCCGCTGGCCGAGACCAACCGTGCCGCGTTGAAGGATCGTTTGGAGGAAGTGATCAAGACGCTGAATTACCGCGAACGGGAGATTCTGCGGATGCGGTTCGGGTTGGCCGATGGCTACGCCTACACGCTGGAAGAAGTCGGCCGCGTGTTCTCGGTGACTCGAGAACGAGTCCGCCAGATCGAATCCAAAGCGGTCAAAAAGCTTCAGCAGCCATTCCGTAGCCGAACGCTGTCCAGCTTTGTCGATGGCGTCGACGTGCCGGTGATCGAGACCTTCTGAACGTCGTCCCCCCGGTTGCCCCATCGCAGGAAATCTGGGATTATTTCCGTCGCTGTGCCGGAATTCGATTCCGATGTCCACGATCCTGCTGTTCCAGACAGAAAGACAAGCGATGGCTGCATTCCCCGACATCCAGAAGATCTGCTACGAAGGCCCGGACTCAAAGAACCCACTCGCGTTTCGCTGGTACAATCCCGACGAAATAGTGGAAGGCAAGGCGATGAAGGATCATTTTCGATTCAGCGTCGTCTATTGGCACACGTTTCGTGGTTCCGGTGCTGATCCTTTCGGACCAGGTACCATGCTGCGACCTTGGGAGGACGGTACCGATTCGGTCGCCAACGCCCAGAATCGAGTTCGGGTGGCCTTCGAATTCATCGAAAAACTTGGGGCTCCGTTCTATGCTTTCCACGACCGGGATGTCGCCCCGGAAGGGGAGACGTTGGCCGAATCGAATCGGAACCTGGACGAAGTCGCGAAGGTGCTGAAAGAAGAGCAGGATCGCACGGGCATCAAGCTTCTGTGGGGCACGGCCAATTTGTTCAGCAATCCTCGGTACATGCACGGTGCATCGACCAGTTGCAACGCCGATGCGTTTGCGTTTGCCGCAGCCCAGGTGAAGAAGTGCCTGGAGGTCACCAAGGAATTGGGCGGCGTCAACTATGTGTTCTGGGGTGGTCGCGAAGGCTATCAGAATCTGTTCAACACCGACATGAAGCGGGAATTGGACCACATGGGACGCTTCCTGCACATGGCGGTCGACTATGCGAAAGAGATCGGCTTTACGGGCCAGTTTCTGATCGAACCCAAGCCCAAGGAGCCGACCAAGCATCAATACGACTCGGACGCAGCAGCCTGCATCAATTTCCTGCGAGCCTACGATCTGCTGGATCATTTCAAGCTGAACCTGGAAACCAACCATGCCACGTTGGCCGGGCACACGATGATGCACGAACTGGATTACGCCGGTCACCAAGGCGCTTTGGGGTCGATCGACGCCAACACGGGCGACCTGCTGTTGGGTTGGGATACGGACCAGTTCCCCACCGATTACTATCTGACCTCCCAGTGCATGCTGGTCTTGTTGAAATACGGCGGGTTGGCGCCGGGCGGAGTCAACTTCGACGCCAAGTTGCGGCGCGAGAGCTTCGAGCCGATCGATCTGTTCCATGCTCACGTCGGCGGAATGGATGCCTTTGCCCGCGGCCTGAAAATCGCAGCGGCCATCCGAGCTGATGGAGAATTGGACGCGTTCGTCAAGCAACGTTACGCTAGTTGGGACACCGGGATCGGCGCGACCATCGAATCGGGCGCTGCCGACTTCCGATCGCTGGAAGCCTACATGTTGGACAAGGGCGAGATCGCCCCCAATGCCAGCGGACGCCAGGAAATGCTCGAGCACCTGATCAACCGCTACCTGTAACAACTCACGCCCCCCATGCCTTGACGGTGGGCTGTTTACTTCGTGTAGCTCGGTGGATTAAGATCAAAGGCACTGGATTGGACAAGCCTGAGCGCCGGGGGGGCATCTCCCCGGCTGTTGACGGTCTCCGTTGTTGTTTACCTGCTAGGAGCTTTATCATGTTTTCGCTCGAAATGCCTCCGCAACCCCCTTGGGAAGGGATCCATCCGCTGGTGGTCCATTTTCCCATCGCCCTGCTCTTTGTCGCTCCGTTGTTCGTGTTGCTCGCCGGGGTGCTCGGCAAGTACGGGCGCTGGTTCGGCTTGACCGCCTTGATGCTGCTGGTGATGGGAACGGTCGGCGGGGCCGTGGCCGTTTCGTCAGGCGATGCCGCCTACCACGTGTTGGAGGATATCGAAGAAGGTGGTTGGGAAGTGGTCGAACAACACCAACAGGCGGCCAAGAGTGTGCAGAACTGGTACGTCGGGCTGACGGTGCTGTATGCCGCGCTGCTGGCGGTGCCGCTGGTGGTTTCGAAATGCAATCAATGGAAATACTGGTTGCCTGCGAATCTGGTGTTCATGGCACTTCTGATGGTGGTGAATATCCAGCTTGCCAACGCGGCTCATCTAGGTGGCCGTTTGGTGCATCAGTACGGAGCCCGCGCACTGCTCTCTGACGAGTACGACCTACCGCAGCCGGCGGGCGAAGAAGCGGCCGATTTCGATGAAGCCGCGTTCGACGATCTGATGGATTGGTTGACGGAAGACGAAGACGACGAAACGGACGAAGAAGCGGCTGACGACGACGCGGTCGAGGAAGCTGCAGACGAGCCGATGGAGGAAACGCCCGAAGAACCCGACGACTCCTGAAGTCAGGGTTAAACACCCGGCCAGGAGTTTCTGGTCAATCAAGGTGGCGTTGCAGTGGGTCCCGCGCGCCGAGCGGGACCAGATTTTCAGGTGAGCATCTGTGTCACCACTTGGTCCCGCTCGGCGCTCGGGACCCACCGACCCCTTCCGTCGATTCCACCAAGAAACATCTGGCTGGGTGCTTACGAGCGAATCTCGGGTTGTTTGCAGTTCTTGCTGATCGCCGATCGTGGCGGTGTGCAAGAACTGCACGCCCAGGTAGCTTGGATCGCCAAGCTTTCCAAAAGAATCGCTGTTTTCCCTTGTTTTCGAGGTGTTACGCGGGTGCCAGTCGTTCTTTGGGCATCACGGCACGCCGATTGCTTTCATTGTTATTTCAGGTGAGCCGAGCCGAGTGGCCGGCTGGCAGAGTAAACTTGAAAAGATGGGAGCAGCAGAGAAATGCGTACGACTTGGACAATCGGTTTGGTGGTTCTTTTCCTGGGTGCGGTTCCAGTGTTGGGGCAGCAGGCCCAGCCGACGAGCGAACCGGAGGTGACGGCGTGCCCGTTCGATGGCCAGTGCCCCTTGGGCGGGCCGGTACGGCGCGGACCCGGCGCGGGACGAGGCATGGCGGGCGATTGCCCCTTGGACCCGGAAGGCCAGGGTGGCATGCAGATGCGGCGCGGACTCGGCGGCCGATGGGGTGCCGACGGTGCTTGCCCCTTTGGTATGGAAGGTCAGGGCGGCATGCAGATGCGGCGCGGGCCCGGCGGCCGATGGGGCGCGGATGGGGAACGCCCCTTGGGCCTGGAAGGTCAAGGTGGCGGGCAGATGCGGCGTGGATTCGGCGCGGGACATGGTCGTGGCCGAGGCGCTGGAGGAGGTGGCATGGGACGGGCCGCCGACAACTAAGCCCCCCTCGTTGCAGCCAACGTAGGACGGATTGGCAATCCGTCCGTGAGAGTGCGGAAGCATGAAACGAAAAAACCTTGCGATCGTCGTCGGATTGCTTGCCGCGTGGATGTCCTTCGTCGTTTGGCAGTACCAGCGATTGAGCTACGAACGCGAGCTGATTGGCCAGTCCACTCGCCACTCAGCTCGTTCGGTCATGAGCGCCCTGATCGGCGGGATTCAGTCCCATCGCCGGTTGGGGCGTTTTTTTGAGCAGCAGTTGGAGAGCATGTTGGTCGAAGTGACCGGCAGCGGCGAGGTGCTCGCCGCAGAAGTGCGAAACCAAAGCGGTCAGCCACTGATGCGAGCGGGCCGATTGGAACTGCTGGCTGATCCGCCCGGAATCGAACCTGGGGACACCTGGATCGACGGCGGCTTTCGTCTGGTACACCGTTTTCACATCGAACCGGTCGACGACGGTGGACCGGGTTGGGGCCCCGGCGGTCCCGGTGCCCAGAGTGGATTGGGTATGGGGGGCGGCCGCGGGATGGGACGGCGGCAGGAATTCGGCGACCTGCCAGAACGCTTCGGAACGGGAGGCACCTTTTACGCCGTGCTGGTGATGGATCGCGCGCGGCACGACCAAATGGTGCAAGGGTCCGTCTGGTCGTTCGTCTTTATCTCGATCGCCGGCGGGTTGGTGCTGGTCAGCGTCGCGCTGGCATGGCGAGCGAGTGTCCGGTTAGTCGAATCCAGGGGTCGCGAGCAACTGCTGGAGACCGAGACGCGGCACTGGCGTGAATTGAGCCAGGCGGCCGCCGGGTTGGCCCACGAGACCCGCAATCCCTTGGGTCTGATCCGAGGTTGGACTCAACGGCTGGCTCAGGACGAAAACAATCCGGCGACGCAACGCCAACACGCGGATGCGGTGATCGAGGAATGCGATCGCGTTACCGCTCGGATCAACCACTTCCTGGCCTTTGCTCGGCCCTGCGAGCCGAAGCGGCAGCCCGTGGACACGGAGGAAATCATCGACCAATTGCGGCTGATCTTGCAACCTGATCTGGAATCCGCAGGGCTCCAGATGGATTTCGAACCGGAGCCCGGCGCGCGGTGGATCGTGGCGGATCGCGAGCTGCTGCGACAGTTGCTGTTCAATCTGCTGCAGAACGCCATCCAGTTCGCGCCCGAAGGCACGGCGGTTACAATCCGTCTGGTGCGTGAACGTTCGGGCACGTTTTGTCTGGCCGTCGCAGACCGAGGGCCGGGCGTGGCTGCCGAACTACAAGATGCAATTTTTGCTCCCTACTTTACCACGCGATCCAGCGGGACGGGCCTGGGGTTGGCGATCGTGCGGCGCATTGCGCTGGCCCACGGTTGGACCCTGCAGTTCGAGCCGCGGCCCGGTGGGGGAGCCGTTTTTACGCTAGGTGGAATTCATGGCAGCGACCCAACCGACTCTTCTGGTCGTGGACGACGAAGCGAGCCAGCGGCAACTGCTGGGTAGCCTGGTCGAAACGCTCGGTTGTCAAGTCGTCCAGGCCGAGAGTGGCGAACAGGCTCTCGAGTTGATCCGCGAGAACGCTCCGGCGCTGGTGCTGCTGGATATCCGGCTGCCGGGGATCAGCGGGCTGCAGACGCTGGAGGAAATCCGCAAGATGCACCAGCGCTTGCCCGTCTTGCTGATCACCGCCTATGCCGATCTGCGGCAGGCGGTTGCCGCGATGAAGAGCGGCGCGGACGATTACCTGTCCAAGCCCGTGGATCTGGACGAATTGCGGGTGGTCATTCAGGATCTGCTGGGCCTGTCGCACGAGGAGCACCCGATCCCGCGTCCCAAGCTGCCCGCTTTGCCCGAGGGGTTGATCTTCCAAAGTCTGGCCATGCGGCGAATGCTGGAGACGGTCGCCGTGGTGGCGCCGTCCAACGTGCCGGTGCTGATCACCGGCGAGAGCGGGACGGGCAAAGAATTGATCGCGGAACTGATCCACCGCTGGAGCCCTCGTGCAGCGGGGCCGCTGGTGGCGGCCAATTGTGCCAGCCTGCCGGAAACGTTGATCGAAAGCGAGCTGTTCGGGCACAGCAAGGGCGCCTTTACCGGTGCCTCGGAGACGCGGCAAGGGGTCTTCCGCGCCGCTGACGGAGGCAGTCTGTTTCTGGACGAGATCGGGGAAATGCCCCTGGCGCTGCAGCCCAAGCTGTTGCGAGCCCTGGAGACGGGCCAGATTTCGCCGGTCGGCAGCGACCGGACCATCGAGGTGGATGTGCGATTGATCGCGGCCACCAATCGGGATCTGGAGACGGAAGTGGCCGAAGGCCGATTTCGCGACGATCTGTACTACCGCATCAACGTGGTGGAAGTCAGGCAATTACCGCTGCGCGATCGGCGTGAAGATATCCCACTGCTGGCAAGGCGGTTTGCCAGCGAATTCGCCGGAGGCCCTGTGCGATTATCGCCGCAAGCCATGAATTGTCTGCTGGTCGCCCCTTGGCCAGGAAATGTGCGCGAGCTACGCAATGCGATCCAGCGAGCGTGCCTGCTGTGTCGCGGTGATATCATCCTGCCCGAACACCTGCCGCCGAAGATCGCCCAGGCCGTCCAGCATGGGGAAGCGGCGGATGGCCAACCGGTGGGACGCCTGTCGCAGGTCGAACGAGCCACCATCCTGGCCACGTTGCAGGAATGCGGTGGCAATCGCACGCATGCAGCGAAGAAGCTGGGAATCAGCCGCCGCGCGCTGATCTACAAACTGCAGGCCATCGAAGCCGAAGTCCCGCCGTCCTAGAACGCTCATCCCCAACGTTGTATCAAACTCCCTCGTAGGACGGATTGGCAATCCGTCCCACAACCAACGTAGGACGGATTGGCAATCCGTCCCACAGCCAACGTAGGACGGATTGGCAATCCGTCCCACAAACAACGTAGGACGGATTGGTAATCCGTCCGTGAGAGTGCGGAAGCATGAAACGAAAAAACCTTGCGATCGTCGTCGGATTGCTTGCCGCGTGGATGTCCTTCGTCGTTTGGCAGTACCAGCGATTGAGCTACGAACGCGAGCTGATTGGCCAGTCCACTCGCCACTCAGCTCGTTCGGTCATGAGCGCCCTGATCGGCGGGATTCAGTCCCATCGCCGGTTGGGGCGTTTTTTTGAGCAGCAGTTGGAGAGCATGTTGGTCGAAGTGACCGGCAGCGGCGAGGTGCTCGCCGCAGAAGTGCGAAACCAAAGCGGTCAGCCACTGATGCGAGCGGGCCGATTGGAACTGCTGGCTGATCCGCCCGGAATCGAACCTGGGGACACCTGGATCGACGGCGGCTTTCGTCTGGTACACCGTTTTCACATCGAACCGGTCGACGACGGTGGACCGGGTTGGGGCCCCGGCGGTCCCGGTGCCCAGAGTGGATTGGGTATGGGGGGCGGCCGCGGGATGGGACGGCGGCAGGAATTCGGCGACCTGCCAGAACGCTTCGGAACGGGAGGCACCTTTTACGCCGTGCTGGTGATGGATCGCGCGCGGCACGACCAAATGGTGCAAGGGTCCGTCTGGTCGTTCGTCTTTATCTCGATCGCCGGCGGGTTGGTGCTGGTCAGCGTCGCGCTGGCATGGCGAGCGAGTGTCCGGTTAGTCGAATCCAGGGGTCGCGAGCAACTGCTGGAGACCGAGACGCGGCACTGGCGTGAATTGAGCCAGGCGGCCGCCGGGTTGGCCCACGAGACCCGCAATCCCTTGGGTCTGATCCGAGGTTGGACTCAACGGCTGGCTCAGGACGAAAACAATCCGGCGACGCAACGCCAACACGCGGATGCGGTGATCGAGGAATGCGATCGCGTTACCGCTCGGATCAACCACTTCCTGGCCTTTGCTCGGCCCTGCGAGCCGAAGCGGCAGCCCGTGGACACGGAGGAAATCATCGACCAATTGCGGCTGATCTTGCAACCTGATCTGGAATCCGCAGGGCTCCAGATGGATTTCGAACCGGAGCCCGGCGCGCGGTGGATCGTGGCGGATCGCGAGCTGCTGCGACAGTTGCTGTTCAATCTGCTGCAGAACGCCATCCAGTTCGCGCCCGAAGGCACGGCGGTTACAATCCGTCTGGTGCGTGAACGTTCGGGCACGTTTTGTCTGGCCGTCGCAGACCGAGGGCCGGGCGTGGCTGCCGAACTACAAGATGCAATTTTTGCTCCCTACTTTACCACGCGATCCAGCGGGACGGGCCTGGGGTTGGCGATCGTGCGGCGCATTGCGCTGGCCCACGGTTGGACCCTGCAGTTCGAGCCGCGGCCCGGTGGGGGAGCCGTTTTTACGCTAGGTGGAATTCATGGCAGCGACCCAACCGACTCTTCTGGTCGTGGACGACGAAGCGAGCCAGCGGCAACTGCTGGGTAGCCTGGTCGAAACGCTCGGTTGTCAAGTCGTCCAGGCCGAGAGTGGCGAACAGGCTCTCGAGTTGATCCGCGAGAACGCTCCGGCGCTGGTGCTGCTGGATATCCGGCTGCCGGGGATCAGCGGGCTGCAGACGCTGGAGGAAATCCGCAAGATGCACCAGCGCTTGCCCGTCTTGCTGATCACCGCCTATGCCGATCTGCGGCAGGCGGTTGCCGCGATGAAGAGCGGCGCGGACGATTACCTGTCCAAGCCCGTGGATCTGGACGAATTGCGGGTGGTCATTCAGGATCTGCTGGGCCTGTCGCACGAGGAGCACCCGATCCCGCGTCCCAAGCTGCCCGCTTTGCCCGAGGGGTTGATCTTCCAAAGTCTGGCCATGCGGCGAATGCTGGAGACGGTCGCCGTGGTGGCGCCGTCCAACGTGCCGGTGCTGATCACCGGCGAGAGCGGGACGGGCAAAGAATTGATCGCGGAACTGATCCACCGCTGGAGCCCTCGTGCAGCGGGGCCGCTGGTGGCGGCCAATTGTGCCAGCCTGCCGGAAACGTTGATCGAAAGCGAGCTGTTCGGGCACAGCAAGGGCGCCTTTACCGGTGCCTCGGAGACGCGGCAAGGGGTCTTCCGCGCCGCTGACGGAGGCAGTCTGTTTCTGGACGAGATCGGGGAAATGCCCCTGGCGCTGCAGCCCAAGCTGTTGCGAGCCCTGGAGACGGGCCAGATTTCGCCGGTCGGCAGCGACCGGACCATCGAGGTGGATGTGCGATTGATCGCGGCCACCAATCGGGATCTGGAGACGGAAGTGGCCGAAGGCCGATTTCGCGACGATCTGTACTACCGCATCAACGTGGTGGAAGTCAGGCAATTACCGCTGCGCGATCGGCGTGAAGATATCCCACTGCTGGCAAGGCGGTTTGCCAGCGAATTCGCCGGAGGCCCTGTGCGATTATCGCCGCAAGCCATGAATTGTCTGCTGGTCGCCCCTTGGCCAGGAAATGTGCGCGAGCTACGCAATGCGATCCAGCGAGCGTGCCTGCTGTGTCGCGGTGATATCATCCTGCCCGAACACCTGCCGCCGAAGATCGCCCAGGCCGTCCAGCATGGGGAAGCGGCGGATGGCCAACCGGTGGGACGCCTGTCGCAGGTCGAACGAGCCACCATCCTGGCCACGTTGCAGGAATGCGGTGGCAATCGCACGCATGCAGCGAAGAAGCTGGGAATCAGCCGCCGCGCGCTGATCTACAAACTGCAGGCCATCGAAGCCGAAGTCCCGCCGTCCTAGAACG
>REEF01000474.1 GCA_007695205.1 Planctomycetaceae bacterium | reverse complement strand
GGATATCCTGGGTATACAGACGCTGATCAAAACTGATGCTCTCCGCAAAGTGTTCCATCCGCCGATCGGTGGATTGCTGGAAGACGCCGCTACGACTGGGGCTGGCCACATGCGCCTCGCGAAGGGGTAGTGATGAATGGGATGCGCTCACGACAAGCTCCTATGCTAAGCAGCCGGGGTTCGGCTGTCAACGAATACCGCAGGGCAACCGGACAACGGCTTCCTCCGTTCCCAGCTTTACCTGAACAAGCTATTTCGGTTATGATACGGGGCAAAGGACAATCTTCCTGCTAGTGGGGTACAAGGCGGGGCGTGGTGCCAGCTTGGCACAGCGAGTGAATTATCAAAGGAGTTTTTGTTGTGAAGCGTTTTGCGATTCTCGGCTTGGTGTGTTTGCTGTGGTTCCCGTCGGATTGGTCTGCGGCGGTACCACCGAGCGATACCCTTCTCCCGCCGACGACCAAGGGTTACCTGTCGATTCCAGACATCGATGCGTTTGAATCCAGCTTCAAGGACACGCAGTTGGCCAAATTGCTGGACGACCCGCTGATGCAACCGTTTTTCGATGACATGCGGGATCAGCTCGAGCAGCGGTTGGTGCGGAGCGAAAACCCGCTGAATATCCGTTTGGAGGATCTCCGGAAGATCTGTGGCGGCGAGGTCTGCGTGGCGATGATTCAGCCGGATGGCGACGAAAAGCAACACGCTTCGGTCGTGATGGCAGACATCACCGACCGCGAAGACGAAGCCAACGAACTGCTGGACCGGCTGGCGTCCGAATTGAAAATACGTAAAGCGGTTCGGAGTGTGCAGAAGGTCGGTGAGATCGAACTGGTCTCTTACACACTGCCGTTGCGAGAAGGCTTCACCGAGAGGCAGCAGGCATTTTACTTTGTCAAGGACCGGCTGCTGGTGGCTGCCGACCATGAAGCAACGATCAAGCTGATCCTGCAGAACACAACGCGAACGTTCGGCGATCGCCTGGCGGATTTGCAGCCGTATCAGGTCACCATGCAGCGATGCGCGGACGCCGCGGGCGATTTGCCCCCGCACGTTCGCTGGTTTGTCGAGCCCTTCGGGTATGTGCAGACCACACGAGCTGCGGCGGGCGGACGCAGGCGGCGAGGCACCGACATGTTAACGGTCCTTGCAAACCAGGGTTTTTCGGCCGTTCAAGGGATCGGAGGCCACGTGAATTTCTCGGTCGATGGCCAAGACCTGCTTCACCGCTCTTACGTTTACGCGCCGCCGACCAACCAGGCCGAACAACGGTACGAGCTGGCCGCGCGGATGCTGGATTTTCCGAACCAGTCCGAGTTATCGCCCGAGCCTTGGATCCCGGAAGGGGTAGCTACCTATCTGTCGTTCCACTGGAACATGAAGGACGCATTCGAGTATTCGAAATCGCTGGTCGACGAAGTCGCCGGGGCACCGGTGTTCGAGGATATTCTGGAGAGTCTGAAAAGGGATCCGAACGGGCCGCAGATCAATGTACGGCAAGGGCTGGTCCAGCACCTGGGGGATCGGGTGATCTTTTTCTCGGATTACCGGATGCCGATCACAACCGACTCGGAACGTTGGGCGATCGCCTTCCAGGTCACGGGACCGGCGGTCGTGGCCAAGACATTGGACCAAGCGATGGAAGCCGATCCGGACGCGACGTTGCGTTTGATCGATAAGCAGAGAGTCTGGGAGATCCAGCGGGAATTCGACGAAATGGAATTCGAAGAATTGGACATCGCCGGGGTCGGATTCGGAGGCTTCGACGAAGAAGACGAAGAAGAACCAGCGCCGCTGTTAGAGAATGCCGCGATGACCGTGGTGCACGGTTACCTGCTGGTCGCTTCGCACCTGGATTTCATGGAAGAGATCCTTCAGACTCGCAACGAAGCGGCTCATTTGGCCGAAACCGAGGACTTCCATCGAGTTCAGCGGCGATTGGATGCGTTGGATGCCGGCATCGGCAGCGGACGATTCTTCTCGCGGACCGATCGAGCCTATCACACCACCTATGAATTGATACGGGAAGGCCAGATGCCCGAATCGAAGTCGATGCTGGGCGTGGTGCTCAATCGCATCCTGGGACCGGAAGAACGAGGCGTGGTGCGGGAACAACGGATTCCCGGCCAGCGGTTGCCCGAATTCGACGAAATCCGTCATTATTTCGGACCGGCCGGCATCTATGTCACTTCGGAAGATCACGGGTGGTACATCTGCGGATGCATCTTGCCTCCCCATGCCGAGGATGCCGAGGATGCCGAGGATGCTGACGTCATCAGCCAGCAGGAAGCTGCGGATGAGCAACAGGAGAGTGCTGAAGACCAGGACGATGGTCAGGACGCGGACGATGCCCAGGACGCGGACGATGGTCAAGATGAGGACGATGCCCAGGACGAGGACACCCAGACCGTGGATCAAGACGGCTGAGCTCTGTTAGAGTCTGCAGTCGTAGCATGCACGCTCGGTGCGCGCATCTTCGTAGGACGGATTGCCAATCCGTCCTACTTTGGTTGCGGCCACAGGCCGCGTTAGGCAATAGGGAGGGGTCGGGCGAGGCGTGTTCATTTTGTACCGTTTTCGCCTAAGCACTGTCAGAAAAGGGGTCTGACCCTTCGGAGGGCACGCTGAAAACTCGAAAAATACGGTGTGCCCGGAGAGGGTCAGACCCCTTTTTCTGCCAGAGCCCAGTTTTGTACTCCTGGAACGTAACGACTTTTGTTTCCCATTGGCCGGCCCGCATTCATTGGAGTGTGGTGGATTGACGCCGCTTTGGCTGGTTTTTTCTTTCTCTCGACTTCTCCAACAGGCACCGTGCGAAATGCAATCTACCAGCGGACGGACCAGCCCAACGGCACACGATGCCCCGATTCCGATTATCTTGACACAGCATCATCGACTGGTAGAATTCTAATCTGGAGAAATCCTGGATTCTTCTAAGGACTTGTAAGAAATCATGAAGTGCGACCGATGTGACAAACAGGCCACGTTCCACATCACCGAGCGGGTTGGCGAGCAGGAGCATTGGGAAGAGCGTCATCTATGCGAAAACTGTGCCCGGGATTACCTGAGCAAACCCAGCGAAGCGGACATTCAGTCTTCGCTGGCCAGCGCCTTGGCCCAGCATTTGAAGATCGGTCAGACAGCGGAAGAACTGGCCAAGCTGGATCAGCAGACGTGCCCGATGTGTGGAATTTCTTTTCTCGAATTTCGTTCTCATGGACGGCTGGGCTGTCCGCACGATTACCTTTGCTTCGAACCTCAGTTGATGCCCTTGATCGAAAACATCCACGGCGAAAAAGTGCATACGGGCAAGAGGCCGCGACGCATTGCGAAAGGGCTCGATCAGCAGACGCAGTTGATCCGATTGCGAAAAGAAATGCAACAAGCCGTGCAGAAGGAAGATTACGAGCGCGCTTCACAGTTGCGTGACGAAATCCGTGAATTGGAGGGCGATGCGTGATCAAGCTGGAAGAACTCGCTGGACAATGCGGCGAATGGCTGCGCGGGTCAGGGCCCGATTCAGACATCGTCGTCAGCAGCCGAATCCGACTGGCTCGCAATCTGGCCGACTTCACCTTCATGCGCAAATGCACGGGGCTGGATCGGGCATCGATCGAACGCACGTTGCGCGAACGGTTGGGACGGATCAAGCAATGGAATACGGTATCGTTCCTCGATGTCAACTCGTTGGACGAGGTCGATCGGCAGTTCTTGGTCGAACGCCAATTGATCAGCCGCGAACTGGCCGATGCGGATGGCTCGCGAGGCGTTCTGGTCGACGCGAACGAACAGTTCAGTGTGATGATCAATGAAGAGGATCATCTGCGTATCCAGGTGATGAACAGCGGACTGGATTTGATGGGCGCCTGGGAGCGGATCAACCGAATCGACGACATGATCGAAAAGCATGTCACCTACGCGTTTCACGAACGGTTGGGTTACCTGACCGCGTGCCCGACGAATGTGGGGACGGGGATGCGAGTCAGCGTGATGCTGCACATGCCTGCCCTGGTGTTGACCCGGCACTTGGAACGAGTCTTTCGCAGCCTGCAACGCATCAGCCTGGCTGTTCGAGGCCTGTACGGTGAAGGCTCTCAGGCGATGGGCGACTTTTATCAGATCAGCAACCAGATCACGTTGGGCAAGAGCGAAGAAGAATTGATCGCGCAGGTGTCCGAAGTGGCTCAAACACTGATCGAATACGAGCGGAAAGCCCGCAATTTTCTGGTCGAGAACGGCTTGAAGGAACTGCACGATCGTGTCAGTCGCGCTTACGGCTTGCTCTGCACAGCGCAAACGATCAGCAGCGAAGAGACGATGGCCCTGCTGTCCAGCGTCCGCATGGGGGTCAACTTGGGACTGATCCAGGACGTCGAGATCCCCACCGTCAATAAGCTGTTCATCCACACGCAACCCGCTCATCTGCAAAAGATCAGTGGCACCGCACTCAGCACGGCCGACAGGAATATCGAACGGGCCAGCTACCTGCAACGGCATCTGGGCCGTCAAGCCCACGACGAATCGGCGGAAAACAACTGACAAAAGCGGCAAATACCAAGCCCAACCCTGTGCATGCTACGCCGATGCCGCAACGGATCATCCGGGGCGGTCGAGTCGGAAGGTCAAGCGTTGTAACCAGTTGGCGTTTTCGGACTGGGGGAAATCCGTGCGATAATGGACGCCTCGCGATTCCTGACGACGTAGGGCGGCCCGGACGATCACCCGAGCGATGGTCAGCATATTCTGCAGTTCCCAGCCATCGGCTTCATCGAATTGGCGGTACAACACGTACTTTTGCCATTGCTCGACCGATCGCAAGGATTCTAGTAGCTCCTGTTCGGTCCGACGCACTCCCACAAAACGCCACATCACGCTCTTCAACGCGTTGCGGATGTCCGTTCGATCCAGGAACTCGTCCCGTTTCGCAACGGGCAGATTGGCCATGGAAAGCGCATGAAAGTCATCGTCCCGTTCCATGGCGGCAGAGGACGCTCCAAGACCGGCGTGGGCACCATACACCAGATTCTCCAGAAGACTATTGGAGGCCAGACGATTTGCGCCATGCAAACCGCTGGAGGTGACTTCACCGGCAGCCCATAATCCAGGCAGCGAAGTGCGGCCCTCGGTGTCGACGGTCACGCCGCCAATCATGTAATGGGCACCGGGTCGCACGGGGATTCGATCGCACGTAATGTCGATACCAAACTTGGCACACGCGAAGGCGATGCCGGGGAAACGCGATTTGACGAATGCCGGATCCAGGTGGCTCAGATCCAGAAAGACGTTTGAAAAACGCGTCTTATTCATCTGGTTGACAATCGATTGCGATACAATGTCTCGCGGCGCTAATTCCCCACGTTCATCATAATCGAACATGAAGCGATACCCGTTCCGATCGACCAGATAAGCGCCCTCGCCGCGAACCGCTTCGGTGATCAGGCTGCGGCTGCTGCCCGCGATGTACAACACGGTGGGGTGAAACTGCATGAATTCCATATCGCACACTTCGACGCCCGCCCGATAGGCCATGGCGATTCCATCTCCGGTCGCTACCGCCGGATTAGTCGACTCGCGGTACAGTTGCCCCGAGCCGCCCGTGCACAAGATCGTCTGCTTCGCCCAAACCAGCATCGGCCCGTATTTCTGATGGACCACGATGGCCCCTCGGCAAATGCCTTCATGGGTCAGCAGATCCAGCGTAAACGTGTGTTCCCAAAGACGCAGGTGTCGCAGCTTGCGAGCCCAGGCGATCACCGCGCGCATCACTTCCTGGCCGGTCGCATCGCCCAACGCGTGGACGATGCGGTGGTGGCTGTGCCCGCCCTCGCGGCCCAGGATCAGATCCCCGCCTTGGCTGTCGAACTGCGTTCCCCACTGCATCAATTCCCGGATTCGCAACGGACCCTCGCGGACCACCATTTCCACCACTTGTGGATCGCACAGGTCGCCGCCGGCGGTCAAGGTGTCGTGGACATGGTTGTCGAACGAATCTTCAGGGTCCAAGACGCCGGCGATCCCCCCCTGGGCGTAAATACTGTTCGATTCTTTCAGCTCGTCTTTGGAGACGACCAAGACAGACAGCTTCGGGTCGACAGCGATCGCAGCTCGCAGACCGGCCAACCCCGCACCGATCACCAAGACATCGGTAAAGAAATGGGGCAGGCTCTTGGGATGGAATGGTGCCAGGTATCGGGGAGTGTCGTTTTCATTCATCGATGCGGGCGGTTCCCTTCTTGAACGCGTTGAATTGTTCCAGGTACCTGCTGGGGGGACGGCTCTGTGTCCCGGTGTCGCGCAAGCCCTGCACCGCATCGGCAGGTGCGGACACGCGGCGACTTCCTTGCTGCTGGGGTCGCAAACCAAGGCTGCGTATTGCGTCGTTCCACTCCTGCTGGCCTTGCTGGTCGTCCGCCGCGTTGCGCTGCAGATCTTCCCAGCGATTGAGGAAACGGCGCAGATCGTCTTCGCTCCAACGCAAACGCTCCAAAAGCTCGGGGTCCGGATTTTGCTGTTGATCGCGCAGGTATTCGAGGACCAGATCGGTGGTACGCTCGGCGTACTGCAGATTCGGTTCGTCGTCGGCCGTTTCTGCTTCGGGGGCTCCCGAGTGCGGCGAGTCGAGTTCGCCCGGGCGACCACCGCCCATCGGCTGGCCCGGCCCCGGCTTCTCGGATTCGCTGGGGCTGGGTTGCCCGGCTGGTCTCTCGCCCGACGAAGGTTCGGAAGCATCCTCGGGCACCGCCCCGGGGCCATCGGTGCCATCGCTGGGTTGCGTGCTGCTGCCGTCGCCTTGCTCGGAACCGGGGACGTCCGTCGGACCGTCTGCCGTCTGCTGGTCACCAGGTCGCGGTGCGGTGTCTCCGATCCCAGAACCATCGGCGGCATCGCTGCCCTGTTCGGCCGGGCTATGGCTGCCGCTGCTGTCACTGCCCTCTTGCTGGCTGCCCTGCCCGCCGCCCTGCTCGCCACCGCCGCTTTGGTCGCCCTGACCTTCTCCTTGCGAATCGGATTGATGTTCGCTCTGGCTGGGTGATGGAGCTTCTTCTGACGTTTGCTGAAGATCGCTGTCCACATCGCCGTCCTTGGGCCGGTCGACATTCTCTTCCATCGCGGCGGGAGCACCCGCAGGATCCTGGGTGTCCTGCCCGGCACCCGACTGACCGTCATCGCCCAGACCACCCTGGGAATCGTCGCTACGATCGCCATCGGTCGGGCCCGTTTCGGGGTCGGCCGGCTCGGCACCGCTCGGTTGGCCACCTTCCTCGGTGGTGTCCCCGGACGCGTCGTCCGGCATGTCGTCCGGCGATGGGGTGGCAGGGTCTAGGCCTTGATCGCCAATGGATTGAGTCTCGTCGACCGGAGCGTCGCCTGACGGATCGGCATCTTGAGCTGCGGAGGGCTGCGAATCGGGTGATTCGCCGGGTAGCGAATCCGAACTGGGCGCTGCCCCGTCGTCTGGTTTCTGCGACTGGATATGCTCCAGCGTCCGCTCGACCACCTCGCCATCATGCAGCGGTTGGTCGTCCCAACCGTCCTGGTCAGCCGCTGCATCGCCCGGCGAGTCGCCTGCACGTGTGGACGATCCCTCGCGTCCCTCAGACGGTTGGGAACCGGGCGACCGTTGGCTGTCGTCGTTTGTTCCCGAGCCTGGCGAGGAATCGTCCGAACCGCCTGAAGCCGTGTCGCCGCCATCCGGTGAGGACTCCGAATCCGAGGCGCCCGGCTGGCCATCCGCCGAACTCGACGCGCCAGCCGACGACGAGGAATCTTCACCTTCGCCACCGCTTGTACCACCGTCGTCCGCCTGGTCTGCACCGTCTGCACCGTCTGCAGCATCGTCAGGGGAATCTTGTGATGGGTCCGGCCCCGCCGAATCGTCGCCAGCACCCGCCGAATCATCACTGGTATCCGCCGGATCGGGGCCAGCAGCGTCAGGCGGTGTGGTAGCATCATCGGGGGCCTGTTCCGGGTCAGCCAACGTTGGCTGAGGCCCCGTTGCCGGGTCTTCCGGGGGCAGAATCGTGACGTGAACACTGGACGTTCGTGCCCGATTGGGTTCCGGTTGACCGGTACGCACCGCGACACGATTATCTTCTGCAGTGGCCCAGAAATTGAATGAATCGCCCGGTCGTAACCCGAGCATCCAGGGTTCCAGTTGGTAGGTCTTGACGACCTGGCCGGTACGTCCTTGAGCGTCTGCGAACAAGGTTTCGGACAACAGTTGTTCACCGCCGGCAACCGCCTGTAGTTCGATGTTTGTCAGGCCAAAATCGGGATCGATCGCGCGGACTTCGATCCCTTGGCGACGATCCACTGGTAATTCGATCCGTGGTGCGGTGGGCGTCAGGATCTCGATCTCCGGCGTCAGATCCCGCATCACCTCGATACGATACTCCGGTGCTCGAGTATTGATTTGGCCGCTTTCTGTCTCGAACCTTAGCAAGTACGACGTGTGCTTAGGACGCTGGTTGTCGGGATGCATTTCCAGCATGAAAGTGCCCCAAGCCTGCTGGCCGTCGAACTGCATCGAAACCATCTCGGATGTGCTGTTGCCGACCGGAGCAGTAGCCCCGTCGTTCGAACGGCTGTTGGAATTCCGCTGTGGATTCAACACGATGGTCGCCCAGCGGATCGGGTGATTCGCCCGGGCACGCAGGGTGACTTGAGTTCCCTCGATGCCGCGGACGTCGCCGCGCCGTTGGATGACCCGATCGGGCTGGCCAGTGTAACGGGGATATTCGTATTCGACCTGCTGGACTAGCAGCGTCGGCGCTGGCTGGACCGTCAGCCGGTACGAGGCAGTTACCGCATCGCCGGCCTCGATGCGATAGATCAAATCCTGGGCGATCCCTTCGTCACCCTGCGGCAACATGGCCTCGTACTGCAAGCCGGTCCCGGTGTGTGCCAGGGGAATGGATTGGTTACTGATCCGACCATCTTGCGACGAGAAAAACAACGTCACGGGCTCGTCGGCTCGTAAATCGAAGCACGTCGCCGTGACACGTACTCGGTCGCCGAAATAAACCTGTTGGTCGCCGGGTTGGACGTCTTCGATGCGAACGCGAGTCGGCGGCGCAATGTCCGCCCACGGCAGGATGACGCGTTGAGCCGTCTGGAATGGATTCTTCGGCGACACGATCGTGTAGGCCGCGAACAGAGCCAAGATGGCCGCCAAACCGTAGCCTACTCGGATCAGCCGAGTGCGATCCACTGCCGAATCGATCGGCACATGGGTCAAATCGGCCGCGGCCTGCTGTTTCAACGCTTCGTAAATCCCCGTTCGCAAACCCGCTCGGTCGTCGCGGAACATCAGGTAGTTCACCAGGCTGTTTTTTAACGTAGGCTCGCTCTGTTCGATCGTGCGGGCTGCGTAGACCGGGTTCACGGTCCCGATCAAAAGAGGGGCGATCACCTGGATGAAGTACCACCCTGCCGAGAACACGATGGCCGCCAACAAGGACCATCGAGCCAACGCTCCCAGCGGCACGATCCAATGATCGATGATGGCCAACACCAACAGGGTTCCCAGCACGGCCGCACCCAGGACCATCAGAGCCCCCGAAAGATCGACCAGTTTGACATCGCGTCGAGTGCGATTGAGTTGAGCCTCGATGTATTGATCCGCCACAACCCCGCTCTGCGGCGAGATGCGTTTGCGGTCCGTCGTTCTCGGAATCAGCGTTTTTGTGGACATTTGGTCTCTTCGAACTCACTTGAACACGCGGAGCGATACCACCCGTGTGCCGCACGGGGTGACACGCCCGTCAGGGTATGGGCCGGATGCAGTCTGAAGAACGCGGCTACACCTTCTTCTTCATTATACCGCATCGGCAGGGCTCAGGTCACTCGGCATCCAAAACACCACCCCTCTGCCCGTTGCACCCCAACGTTGCAAGAAGTAGGACGGATTGGCAATCCGTCCCACGCGGCAGCTTTATACAACGTGAACGTTCAACAAGAGGCCCCCTACAGGCAGCTCAATGGTGGAAAGCGGCGTTCAGCGCGCTCAAGTACAGTGGCGAGACTTCGCGTTGCGGCGTGATCTTCATCAAGCGATGGGTGGCCATCAGCACATTCCGACGACTGACCTGGCCGATCAGCTTGCCGTCACGAATCACTGGAAAACGCCGATAAGGCGTGTGTAGGAATTCTTTTGCGATCGCCAACAGATCCCTATCCTCGGTGATCGTTTCCGCTTCGAGGTCCAAAAAATGCCGCACACGATCGAAGACGATCGGGTGCGTGACACCCACCGCTGAGCGAGAATCTGAAGTAGCCCTTAGGGTTACCTTTCCACCCGAAATCATCGAAGCCAGCTCGTTCGAGTTGCGTAATACATCCCGGCGGCTGATCAATCCGACCAATTTACCATCTCGCAATACTGGCAGACGCCGATAGGGTGTTTCGCGGAACATCCTGGCACACTCCAGGAAGCTGACATCTTCCAGAATGGTCCGTTCCAGGTCCGTATCCATGAACGCGGCGACTTCCGTCGATGGCAACTGTTCATAGGCCGCTTGTACCAGCACGCTCATGCTGGTCTTCTCAGAAAAAACGCCCAGAAACTGTCCGTCTGAGTCCACAACCGGAGCGCCCGAGATGCGGTGATCCAGCAAATCCCCGATCGCTTGGACCACATCCGTATCGGGGCTGAGCGTCACCAGCTTGGTCGACATGATCTGCCGAGCGTCCGGCAGGGTGGGCAAAGCCACCTGCTGCTGTTTTGCGAAACGAGCGATCACATCGAACAGCTTCATGCAGCATTTTTCCGAGAACACGCCCAGGTAGTTGCTGTCCGCTTCGGTGACAGGGGCGCCGCTGATGCTGTGCTTGACCAACAAACGAATCGCCTCAGCGACCTCGGTGTCGGGTAGCAAAGTTACCAACTTGGTGACCATAATGTCTTGGGCAAGGGGAGGATTCATGGCGTCCTTTGTCCTAAAAAACGTTTGTGGCATTGTCGTCAGCGGGTTCATCGAACCCACGTTCGATCGTCAATCCGCCAGCGTCAAGCCGGAGTCAGCCGGGGAATTCTAGCAACGGTTCGCGACAAATGCAAAAGCAAATCGGTGAATGCCCGTCGGTGGGAGTGGGCTCGATTTAAATGGTTTTCTTTTGGGGGAGGAGACGAACGATATGTCGCAATATCTTTTGGGGATCGACAATGGCAGCACGGTCGTCAAGGCGGCCCTTTTTTCGACGGACGGAACAGATGTCGCCGTCGCGGCCAAAAAAATCCCGCTCAGCTCGCCGCAACCGGGCTACAGCGAAGTCGATATGGAAGTCCTTTGGGGGCTGACGGTGGAAGCCATCTGCGAGGCGATACAACAAGCCGGTGTTACGGGCAAGGATATCCTGGGAGCTGCCTGCACCGGGCATGGCAACGGACTGTATTTGGTGGATCACGATTTGCGACCCGTTCGACCGGCGATTCGCGGAGCCGACACGCGGGCTCGCGAGTACATCGACCGCTGGCTGGCCGACGGCGTGGATGTGGCTGTTCGGCCCAAGACCATGCAAGCCATCTGGCCGGCGCAACCCAACGCGCTGATGGCGTGGATGCGCGATCATGAACCTGATTCACTGCGCAAAGCGGTCGCGAATCTGACAGTCACCGACTATGTCCGGCTGCGGTTGACCGGGCAACTGGCAGCCGAACTGACCAATCAGTCAGGGACCAGCCTGATGAATGTCGGCACGGGCCAGTATGATCCCGAGGTCCTTGAGGCCTTCGGCATCGCCGAGATGCAGCGTCTGCTGCCGCCTTTGTGCCGCTCCGAAGAAATCGGCGGGACCGTGACGAAGGCTGCGGCCGAGGCCACGGGGTTGGCGGTCGGCACTCCCGTCGCTGGCGGTCTGTTCGATATCGATGCGTGCGGACTGGCCTCGGGATTGGTCGACGAGAGCCAATTGTGCATGATCGCCGGTACCTGGGGAAACAACCAGTACATCGCCCCACGACCGGTCGTCCACCAGGATGTCTTCATGACCACGCGTTACGCCATCGATGGGTACTTTTTGATGCTGGAAGGCAGCGCGACTTCGGCCAGTAACCTGGAATGGTTTGTGACCGAGTTCTTCCAAGCCGAGCGAAAGCAGGCCGAGGCGGAAGGGGATTCCATTTACCAGTGGTGCGATCGGCTGGTTGCCCATACCGATCCCGGCGAATCAGGGACCGTCTTCCTTCCCTTCCTGCACGGATCGAATGTCAGTCTGGACGGGAAAGGGGCCTTTTTTGGACTGGATGCCTGGCAATCGCGTGGACACGTGCTGCGCGCCATCTACGAGGGCATTGTGTTTTCGCATCACTGGCACCTGGACCGGCTGCTGCAGTTTCGTTCGCTGCCCAGCCAGATTCGGCTTTCGGGCGGAGCCGCGCGCAGCGAAGTGTGGCTGCAGATGTTCGCCGATATCCTGCAAGTGCCCGTCGAAGTCCCGGCGGGCACCGAGCTGGGAGCGTTGGGCGCAGCGATCGCCGCTGCCGTAGCCGCCGGATGCTACGACGATCTGAACGCCGCATGCCAGTCGATGGTCCGCATCGAACGTGCCTGCCAGCCGAACCCGAAGCTGGCCGATCTGTATCGAGAAAAATACGATCGGTACCTGCGGCTGTTACAGGTCATGGCCCCTGCCTGGTCCGAACTGGCCTGGAAAACCCGCTAGGCAAAGGTGTCAGGACTGAGGCATTCAATTCACGTGTGTCACGACGAATGTCGATAATTTCATTCTCGTGCCGCGTCCCACAATGGGCATCATTTTGTACCACCCGCAATTGGTGCATCGATTGGTGCCACCCATCTCTTGCGATTGGTGCCACCCATATGTTGCGCGTCAGGGTTGGCGACTGGCCAATGGAAACGGGGACAGCCAGCTTCGGGGGCAACCGGGCGGGACCAAGGACGGCCAGTTTCGGGGGCAACAGGTGGCGGGACAAAGGTAGGCGATGTGTCATTCTGTCGCTCGGCAAGGGTTCAAAGCTGGATGTCCCTCTGGCCAAAGCTTCCCTCTGGCCAAAGCTGGATGTCCCTCTGTTCATTTATTGCCACCTTTCAGGTTAGCGACTAGCCAAGGGGGAACTGGGTGGGAGCTGGGACGGCCAGCTTCGGGGGCAACGATCATCGATTGGTGCCACCCATCTATTGCGGCCATCTATCATCGATTGGTGCCACCCATATATTGCGCCTCAGCGCTGGCAACTGGCCAATGGAAACGGGGACAGCCAGCTTCGTGGTCAACAAGGTGGTGCCGATTTCGGCCCGTTTGGGGGAAACGGGTGGCGGAGGCAAAGGTAGGCGATGTGTCATTCTGTCGCTCGGCAAGGGTGCAAAGCTGGATGTCCCTCTGGCC
>REEF01000088.1 GCA_007695205.1 Planctomycetaceae bacterium | reverse complement strand
TCCATAGCGGTGATAGTCGACACACACGCTCTGTTCGCGCACGTACCACATCAATTCAACCTGACCATGCATTAGCACGGGCGCATCGGCAATATAGATGTAGCGCTCAATCACGGCTTCACGGATCGACGTAGGTACACGATCGGGTGACGCGTACCGCAGTCGATCGGTATGTTGGAGTCGGATCAGGTCTGCCAATGCTTCGTCTGATTCCTCGACGAATTCAATGGATCCGGCCCAGGATTGTGTGGCGGCCTCCAGGGCGTCGAACAGCGGCGAGTCGAGGTCATGCGGCTTGCTGACCGTGATCCGGCAACCAACCACACGAGCCGCACAGACTCGCGCCAGAATCTCGAAATCGGAATCGTCCGGGTGGACGCGAATGCGCAGTTCCCTGATCGGGAGGTAGCGGCGGATATTGTCCTCTCCAATGAGCTTCAGGTTATCGTGTTCCCGGCCGTATTGCTCATCCATCGCTTCCTGATAGCTATGGATCGTGGCGGACAGACGTTCGAGTTCGGTGGCAGAGATTCCGCTATTGCCTTCGGCCAGAGCCTGGCAGAGTTCGAGCAGCAGCGGGTCGGGCAATTCGCAATTGTCACGCGGCGCGGCGAGATCCTCGAAGTGCATCAGTTGAGCCACGTAGTTGGGTCCGCCCGCTTTGATCCCCGGTCCAAACGCCGACTTGCCCATGCCGCCAAAAGGCTGTCTCAGCACAATCGCGCCGGTGGTCGACCGATTGACGTACAGGTTGCCGGCTCGAATTGAGTTGGTCCAGACTTGCTGCTCACGGTCATCGAGGCTTTCGATTCCGGAGGTGAGGCCGTAGCCGGTTTGGTTGACCAACCGGATGGCCTCTTCCAGATTCTTGGCCTTCATAACGGCCAGCAGCGGTCCAAAGAATTCGGTCATGTGGGTATAGCTGCCGGGCTGCGTACCCCATTTCACGCCAGGCGTAACGAGATGTGGGTTGTCTTCGTCAAAGTGGGGCATGACCGCCCACGTTTCGCCGGGCTCGAGTTCCTTCAAGCCGGTTTCCAGATCCCCCGACGCCGGTCGAATCAGGGGCCCCATCTTGTTCTTCAGATTCCAAGCCGAGCCAACCGGAATACTCTGCACGGCGTCACATAGCGCGGCGCGAAACCGCTCATCCTGGAAGATTTCTTCTTCCAGGATCAACAAGGAGGTTGCGGAGCATTTTTGCCCGCCGTGGCTGAATGCAGAGTGCAGGACGTTTTTCACGGCCAGGTCTCGGTCGGAGAGCATGGTGACGATGGTGGCGTTCTTGCCGCCCGTTTCGGCCAACAGGTGCAGATCGGGTTTGGCCTGGAGCATCGCGATGGCGGTGTCGGTGCCGCCCGTCAAGATGACGACGTCCACATCGGCGTGGGAGACCAGTTGCTGTCCTTGCGTGGCGCCGGAGCAAGGCAGCAGCTGCAGTGTCTTGCGCGACACGCCGGCTCGCCAGAAGCACTCGCACAGCATGTGTGCGGTCAGCACGGTGTCCGACGCCGGCTTGAGAATCACGGTGTTTCCGGCAGCCAGGGCGGCCGCCACGCCACCACACGGGATCGCGATCGGAAAATTCCAGGGCGAGACCACGACGACGACACCTTGAGGGCGCGTCTGGATCCCCTCCAAGGCGCGGAAAGAATCGGCGGTGCGACTGTAAAACTCGATGAAATCGATGGCTTCCGACACTTCAGGATCGGACTCCAACAGCGTCTTGCCACCTTCGGCCAAGGCAATTCCCATCAGATCGCCGCGCGCGTTGCGGAACTGTTGTGCCGCTTCCAGCAGCATGGCGCTGCGCTGTGCGGTATCCAAATCCCGCCAGCCATCTTCGTCGGCGCGGGCGCACGCCACGGCCCGCTCCACGTCGTCGGCGTTCGCCTGGCGATAGCGACCGATCACCACTCCAACTCGAGAGGGATCCCGAGCCTCCACCACACGGCGGTCGTCGGTAACCTCGCTGCCGGCGATCTCCAGCGGCAGATCGGTCGGCTGCTCCAGCGTCTGCTGCTTCCAACGTCCAACCAGTTCTTCGGCCCATTGCGAATTCTGTTCCAACGAGAAATCGGTGTCTGGCTCGTTCTTGAACTGGTGCCACGGGTGCTCGGCGGGCATCAAGGGGCCGGAGGCCTCCCTGCGGTCCTGCGTCCGGCGCGGGGCGTCGGAGACGGTCGATGCCATCTTGTAGGATTCGACGAACAACTTCTCCAGCCGCTCCCAATCGGGACTACCGACTTCCAGCTTGAAAGCGTGGCGGAGGAAATTGTCTTCACCTGTGTTTTCGTCCAACCGTCGTACCAGGTAGCCAATGGCGTGGATAAAATCGTCGCGCGTACAGGCCGGCGCGTAGAGCAAGAGGCTGGAGCAGATTTCGAACAAGGCGCGGCGCTGGTGGTTGGCCATCCCTTCGAGCATTTCGAATTGCAGGTACTGCAGCACGTCCCCATCGAGTGCCGCCACGAGGGCCAGGGAGACTTCGAACAGGTTATGCGAGGCGAT
>REEF01000357.1 GCA_007695205.1 Planctomycetaceae bacterium | reverse complement strand
GTCGTCACCGCCATCGCACAAGCCGCTGGATGAAGATTCGGCTTGCCCGCTGGTCCCCCCATTGAAAACGGGAGCCACTTCGGCTGTCAAGATCCCGCGATGGCTTACGGAAATCTCTGAGTGCCAGGGGTCGGGAGTCGTTTTCGGCCAGCGATTAACCACATAGAGAGCACCTTATCCGAAAACAACTCCCGACACCTTCCGCCGATTCCACCGAGAAAGGCAAAAGGTGCCACCCACGTATCTTCGTGGCGAAATGCAAAAGGTGCCACCCATCGAAATGCAAAAGGTGCCACCCATCGATCTTTGTCGGCGAGCGGCATTTTCCTCGCCCAAGCTGGTTCGCTCCTCTGTAGGTGGGTGGCAGTTATCGAGACAAGTCGGCAATAGGTGGGTGGCACCTATCTATCGTTGCACTCGAATCGTGGTGACTCGCACTCGACGTAAAACCCAACTGTCGCACCAAGTTGTCTCGAATCTCCCGCTGATTGCAAAAGGTGCCACCCATCTATCTTTGTCGGTGAGTGGCATCTTCCTCGCCCAAGCTGGTTCGCTGCTTTTTAGGTGGGTGGCACTTATCGAGACTAATCGGAAATAGGTGGGTGGCACTTATCGGCACCATGTGCCGCGATGGCTTAGGGAAATCTGTGCACGGTCGACACGGGACGGAGCAGTTCACGCCGCAGTTCTTTGGGCAGGTCGGAGCGTGCCACGACCTCCGGGTCGTACTGGGTCCAAGTTTCTCGAATTGTGGTGGCTCGCACTCGACGCAAAACCCAACTGTCGTACCAAGTTGTCTCGAATTTCCCGCTGATGGGATCACGATGGGGAATTTGAGATGGGTGTCGTAACATCCGCCACGCGCGAACGTGGTACTGCCTGTCACTGGGCGACCAATCGTAGAATAAGATCTGATCGAAGACATGCGTACCGTTTTCATCGTAACAATGGTTGATTTCGATCAAATCCACCGATTCCACCATCACATCGTCCAATGGCAACGTGCCGCAGAAGAGCAGCACCGTCGCTCCCACTGCATTGAGCGTCATGTTAGAGTCCACCTTTCGTTCCCTGAAAATCAACGTTCATTCAACAAGCGAGCCGCTCGATGCTTGCGTCATGGAGATGGTGTAGCGAACGGCGTGCCACAATGTCCAGTCCTGCGGTGCGGATTAGCCCCAAGTCCCGATGTAAACACGAGAAAGAAGAATTTGATGACAGCGTTGGGGCAACCTGCCCGTTCCCTTCGACCCGTTTCGCCTGCCCGTCAGTTCGGCTGCGATGCTTGGGATCGCGCATTCGCACGGCATGGTGATACAGATACTATGGGAAATTAATATATGCCCTGAAAGGGCTGCCCCAATGTTGCATAAGGTTCTCTCGTAGGACGGATTGGCAATCCGTCCTACTTTTTATGCAACCATGTCGTGGTAAGTTAGGTAGTTCAGGCAGCACGCTTGGCAGATGGCTTGACGGTAAAGCCGATATTGACAAATTGAAAATTTGCGGTAGCATGGGGGTTGCAGAGGTCGTGAGTTTGTTATAATCACACTTTGAGGAGGCGTTTTTACGGATCAGGCCTCCACCCACCAACGAATCCTGCCATGTGACGTCGCCAAAAAATGGACTGAACGGCGACTTGCAAGGACAAGCGAAGAGGACTAGCGGATCAAGGATGTCCCCGAACCTGTTGATTCTGCGTTTCAGATCAACAGGAAGATTTACCTCCAGCCTTCCTGCCTAGATTCGGTTTCAAAACAATGATTGTTGCCCAAGCTTCCATGCGAGGAAGTGTCTTGAGCCCGCGTCACCTGGAGATGGTGCGTCAGGCTTACGTCACGGACGGACAACTCGACACCATCTCCCTCGAGTTGGGCTACGGCTCCGTCGAAGATCTTCAGCGTGCCGTCGGAGATATGCTCGGAATGGAGTACGTCGACCTGACCTCGTTCCAAGTAGACCTATCGGCGCTCAAGAGCTTCCCGCTACGGTTCATCCACCGATTCGGTATATTCCCCCTTGGTCGAAGGGACGGATCTTTACTGGTCGCTACAGCGAACCCGTTCGACTTGGCTGCGATCGACGCGGTCAGTGCGTCGATCAGAGACAGCGTGGTACCACTGGTTGCGGTGCCGCATGAGCTGGCTCGGCTAGTCAAGACGCATTTGGGCGTTGGTGCGGAGACGGTGGACGATCTGGTCGCGATTCGCGATCAGGACACCGACGGTGTCGAGATTTTGGAAGACGTGGAGTGGGATCGCTCCGAAGCTTCGGAAGCGGCGCAGGAAGCCTCGGTGGTACGGTTAGTCAACGAGATTTTGACCGAAGCGATCGAGGCTCGGGCCAGCGACATCCACTTGGAAGCGCAGGACGCGGGCATGAAGATCCGTTATCGGATCGATGGCGTCTTGCAGACGCAACCCGCCCCGCCGGCCATCAATCGGTTCCAGGCGGCCATTATCAGCCGTCTGAAGATCATGGCCCGTCTGAACATCGCCGAGAAACGCGTGCCTCAAGATGGGCGGATCAAGCTGCGGGTGTCGGGTCGCGAGATCGATATCCGCGTGTCGATGATTCCGATGCTGCATGGCGAAGGGATCGTCATGCGAGTTTTGGACAAGGACAACATGAATTTTTCGCTGCGCGGGTTGGGAATGGATCGAGAGATCTACGGCCAGTTCAATCGGCTGATCAAGTTGCCGCACGGCATTATCCTGGTGACCGGGCCAACGGGCTCGGGAAAAACGACGACGCTGTACAGTGCGTTGGCCGAGATCAAAGACGAGAAGACGAAGATCATCACCACCGAGGACCCGATCGAGTATCAATTGGAAGGCATCAATCAGATCCAGGTCCACACCAAGGTGGGGCTGACGTTCGCGACCAGCTTGCGAAGCATCCTGCGGCATGATCCGGACGTCGTGCTGGTGGGCGAGATCCGCGACTTGGAGACGGCCGAAAACGCGGTCCAGGCATCTTTGACCGGGCATTTGGTGTTCAGCACGCTGCACACCAACGACGCGGCCGGGGCATTCATGCGTCTGTCGGACATGGGAGTCGAACCGTTCATGGTGTGCAGCACGGTCGAAGGTGTTTTAGCGCAGCGATTGGTGCGAAATTTATGCGATGAATGTTCTGAAGAATACAAACCGGACCCGTCGGACTTGCCCGACGACTTTCCGCACGATGCGTTCAACGGCAACGGGAACGGCATTTACCGAGCAGTAGGTTGCCGACACTGCCGTGGCACCGGATATCGTGGTCGAGCCGGCATTTACGAGCTGATGGTCACGAACGACGAGATCCGTCGACTGGCTTCGGAGCGGACACCGACGAACATCATCAAGCAGGCAGCCGTGCGATCCGGGATGAGGACTCTTCGACAAGATGGATGGCGGAAGGTTGCTCGCGGCGAGACGACGGTGGACGAGGTGTTGCGGGTGACGAAATTTGACTGACGAGCCCGATCATGCCTGAATTTGCTTACATTGCGCGGACGTTGACTGGCGAGGATGTCGTCGGAACCATTTCGGCAGCGACGAAGCGCGAGACCCTCAAATCGCTGGCCGAACGATCGTTGTTTCCGATCCAAGTCCAGGAGAAACGGCAGGCCGCATGGTCGCGATCGCGACGGGTGGGCACGCCGGTGCTGGTCTCGAATTTGACTCAGTTGGCCGATCTGCTGCAAAATGGGGTGCCGTTGCTGGAATCGCTGACCGTTCTAGCGTCTGAGTGCCCTCATCCGGCGTTGTCGGGGATCCTTTCCGATGTGCGGGACCAGGTCGCTGAGGGGACGTCCTTGGACGAAGCACTGGGAAAATACAGCGACATTTTCGGCGACTTGGCGATCAGCATGGTGCGGGCGGGCGTCGAGGGATCTTTCCTGGAAGATGCTTTGAAGCGCACGGCCGAGTTTTTGGAAAAACAACAGGAGCTGAAAGCACGTATCACCGGCGCGATGATCTACCCGGCATTTCTGGCAACGCTCAGCGGGGTGATCACCGTATTGCTGATCGTCTTTTTTGTGCCGAAGTTCGCCGATTTGTTCGCGCGTCTGGAACAGGACGGTGGCGGCCTGCCGATACCGACGATCATTCTGCTGGGGGTCAGCGATACGCTGTCGCACTACGGGTTACTGCTGGGCATCGCGGCCGCTGGACTGTTCTTTTGGATCAGGAATATGGTACGGACCGAACGAGGCCGCCTGTTTGTTGATCGCTGGAAGCTGAAGATCCCCGTGTTTGGACCGATCTTCCATGGATACGCCGTATCCCGATTCTGCCGCGTCCTGGGAACCCTGTTGCGCAACGGGGTACCCCTGTTGCGGGCGTTGGAAATCAGTCGTGATTCGGCGGGGAATCGAGTGCTGTCGGATGCGATTCGCGGCGCTGCCGACAACGTCTCTTCAGGGGAAACGCTCTCGAGCCCCTTAGCTGGCTGCGGCTTGGTTCCGCGGCCGGTGATGGCCATGATCCGAGTGGCCGAAGAGGCGAACAATCTGGATGACGTACTGGTCGGCATCGCGGACGGTATCGACCGGGACACCTCCAGAAAGATCGACATCATGGTGCGGTTGGCCGAGCCGACGATGTTGCTGGTGATGGGAATGATGATCGGTTTTGTCCTGGTGGCCCTGCTGCTGCCGGTTTTCGATACGATGACAACGATGGGCTGAGATCCAGCCGTTGAGATTAAGACTACTTTTCGACTCGAAGGAGGAAAGAACGATGAGAGGAAGAAACACTCGCCGAACCCGACGTGACGGGTTCACCCTGACGGAAATGCTGATCGTGCTGGCGATCTTGGTGATGCTGGTCGCGTTGGTGGTGCCTGGGTTCCTGGGCGCTCAACGTCGAGCAGATCGCCAAAACGCGCAGGCGCAGATCGGGCTGCTTCGCGGCGCGCTGGAACGCTACGCGATGGACACTCGCAATTTCCCCAGTACCGAGGAGGGCCTGCAGGCGTTGATCTCCCAGCCCAGCGACCTCGAATCGGGCCCCGGCGCGTCTTGGGATGGCCCTTACCTGAGCACAGACGAGCTGCCGCGGGATCCGTGGGGTAACGAATACCAGTATGTGTATCCCCCGGAGCGTGGTTCCGGGGACTTCCCGGACATCTGGTCCTTCGGGCCCGATGGCGAGGATAACACCGACGACGACATTACCAATTGGAGCACAACCGCCGAGGGCGACAATGGCGATTTCGGGCCGGCCGAGAATCTCGATATCCGAGTGGACACCGAGTTTTAGGCCCGAAGATCGTACCGGTCGGTTTTCGGAACGGTCCGTCTTGCGATGAAATCATCAACCCCATTACGCCTCCGCCACGGTTATACCTTGATGGAGCTGTTGATCGTCCTTGCTGTGTTGTCGACAGTGATCGGGTTGGCGGTGCCGTCCTTGCGCAAGTTTTCGGAACGTGGTTATCTGCAAGATGCCGCTCGGCAACTGCGAGGCCAGTTGCTGAGCGCTCGCCTGCAGGCGATTGAATCCGCGTCCAGCAGGTTTTTCTTTTACCAGGTGGACAGCGGCGCTTATATGGTGACCGGCGCCGAGGAGGCATTGAGCCTGATCGACGGATCGGACGATCTGTTTCTGGGGGATGACGTCGCGGATGAGCCTATTGAGTACGGGCGATCGGGAGACGAATCTTCCGACCAGACGCTGCCCTCCGACGTTCGCTTCGTAGCGCGAGACATGCATTCGCGGGGGGGCGGAGCTGCCGACCAGCCCAACAGCAGGGGCGAAGGTGTCTGGTCCGAGCCGCTGATCTTTTATCCCAACGGCCGCGCCCTGAACACACGCATCCGGTTGGCCAGCGATCGCTACTGGATCGAGCTGACCGTGCGCGGCTTGACGGGAACTATCCAGCTTTCGCCGGTGCAACGGTTGGCCGAGTCATCCGATTTGCGTGGGGAATCGTCACCATGAAGCCCACGCGACGGCCCGGATTTTCGTTGATGGAGGTGCTGCTGGCGACCAGCATCCTGCTGGCCTGCCTGGTGGTGCTCAGCCAGATGGCGACTGTGGGACGCCAACACGCCGAGGACGCTGAATCCTTGACCATCGCCCAACTGCTGTGCCAGGCCAAATTGAACGAGGTGCTGATCGGCGCTCAACCGCTGGCCGACCGATCCCCGACGGCGATTTCTGAAATGCCCGGCTGGACCTACGAGGTCCAGGTCCAGTCCTTGGGGCAGTACGATTTGGCGGCGGTACGTGTGACCGTGGCTCCGGAACAGATCGACGGCGCGGGGCGAAGCCGCGGGAAACGCGCTTCGCTGCTCCGCTGGATGCACGCCCCGGATTTGGAATCGCAGTCGCGATCGTCTCTGTTTTCCGATGCGGTGGAATCCCCCGAAGCAGCGACCGGCTCGGAGGCACCCTCTTGGGTCGGGGACGGATGGGACCAGTGATGAAACGGGTCATCTACTCGCCGGCCAGGTTGCCCCGACGTCGATACGCCGCGTACACGCTGTTGGAGATGATCGTGGCCACGGCTTTGTGCAGCATCTTGCTGGTGGGATTATGGACCTTGTACAGCACCTACGCCAATCTGTTCGATCGAGGCCAGGCGCGCGTCGAACGTTCGCAATTGTGCCGAGCTCTGATGCAGCAGATCGCGGACGACCTGCAGTCGGCGATCCAGGACCCGATCCCGGGCTTGCCCGATCGTCGTTGGGGCGACGCTCAACGCCGCCGATTCGGATTCTCGGGGACGTCCAGCGGCTTGCGGGTGGATGTCTTGCAGATCACGCCGCGACAAGGAAGTCGCATTCCGGTCGGCGCGGCGGGGCAACCAACCGATGCTCCTGCGGCGCGGGTACCCGAGCTGCGAACCATCTTCTACACGTTCACCTCCGCTTCGTCCGCCATCGATGATCCCGAATCAGCAACCCCCGCGATGCCCAGAGGCCTGGTCCGCCGGGAACTTGATTTCGAAACGCCCATCGATGACCACGACGAATCAGGGACCGGTGCTTCGCTCGTGGGAGAGAATCCCTTCGAAGATGCCGATCGGCGGAATCCGCTTGCCGGGCAGGATTCGAGTTCCACCGCTGCGGTGGACGACCGCTGGATCTGGGTTCCCGAAGTGGTTTCGGTCCAGTTCCGCTACTTCGATGGCGTGGGTTGGACGAGCAGTTGGAACAGTTTGCAACGCAATTCGCTGCCGGTGGCGGTCGAGGTGCGGATCGGACTGGCCGATCCGCCAGCGCCCGATCAACCCGTCGCGGAACCGATCGAAGACCAGTTGGAAGAATCCGCCGCCCCGGTCACGTCGCCGGTGACGCAACTACAGATGGTGGTGGACTTGCCGGGCTCCGCCGAATATCGCCGGCCTCGCGTGGTCCAGACGCCCGCGACCCAACCCGTACCCCGCGTCACCGCGCCTCGGATCGCGCCGCCGCGCTGGACCTCACCTGGCGCCCCCAAACCGGCGCCGCAGCGATCCGAAGACTGGTTGAGGACCTCCCGGCCATGATCCACCGCCGTCGTCATCCCGGATTCATCGTCTTGATCGTGATGGTCATCATCGTGATGCTCACGCTGGCCGGTCTGGCATTCGTCCTGAATCTTTCCCTGGAGAACCAGGCGGTGCACGTGCAAGGCGACCAGCAGCAACTGCAGCAGACCCTGGCTTCGGGCATCGAACTGATGCGCGGCTTTTTGGCACAGTCGCCGTCCGCACGCCAACAAGCGGGGGGCACGCATCAGAATTCCGCCGTCTTCGCCGCCGTGTCCCTCTCGCCTGATTCGGCGGCCAGCGACGACACCCGGTTCAGCATCCTTTCACCACAGGACGAGACCGAAGCGTCCAGCGAGGTGAGGTTCGGGCTGCAGAACGAATCGGCTCGTTTGAACCTGTCCGTGTTGCTGGATTGGGAACAGGATCAACCGGGAGCGGCCAGCCAGGCCTTGATGCAACTGCCCGGTATGACCGAACCGATCGCGGATGCCATCCTGGATTGGATCGATGGCGACGATACACCGCGGCCGTCGGGCGCCGAGGCGGATTACTATGTCGGGCGCGGCCTGCCCTATGAACCGCGAAACGATGTGCCCGCCGTTCTCGAGGAATTGCTGCTGGTGCGCGACGTCAGTCGCGCCAGCCTGTTCGGCACCGATACCAATGCGAATTTTCGACAAGACAGCGACTCGCACCAAACACTCCATGCCGCTGGAAACACGACCAGCGGCCAGACGCCTTGGGCTCGATTGTTGACCCTGTACAGCGCCGAGGCGAATCGTACGTTCCAAGGCGAACCGCGGATCGATCTGAATCAAGACGAACTGCAACCCTTGCACCAGCAATTGACGAAGGCCTTCGATCAACGAACGGCCGACTTTGTTGTCGCCTATCGCCAATTCGGACCGCAAGCTCCAACGGTCGACGGGTCATCGCCCTCGGCAGCAGCCGCGGCGGGGGCCACATCGGGAGCGTCGAGCCCGTCAAGTCGTTGGGGTACCAAGCCGCCTCCAGACGGGCAAGCCGTCTCGCTGGATCTGTCGCAACCGGCGGAATATCGTATCGAATCGATCTTGGATCTGATCGAAGCACGCGTCTTTTTGCCACCGGAGAGTCAGCCGGACGATACTCTGCCAGAAACGGTCCAGGAATCCACTTCGCAAGCCCCAGCCAACGATCTGCTGGACGAATCCCTAGAAGATCTACTGGAAATCCCGCTGGAGGAAATCAGTGAACTGAGCGAAGAATCCCAACCCATGCGGGAAGTCCCCAATCCATTCGCAGACCAGCGAGATCAATTGCGGGACGATCTGCCGCAATGGTTCGATCTGACAACCACGGTGGACCAGGACGTGATCCGAGGAAGAGTGAACATCAACCAGGCGGGACGTTTGATTTTGTTGGGCATCCCCGAGTTGGACGAATCGCTGGTCGATCGCATTCTAGCAGCTCGCGACGGATTTTCCTCCGATGCGGGCGAACAGTATCGTTATCCGATCTGGTTGTACACCGAAGGTCTGGTGGATCTCGAACAAATGCGGCGTCTGGAACCGTATCTGACATGTGGCGGAGACGTCTATCGAGCACAGATTGTCGCCTTCGGGGAATCCACACGATTGGTGGCTCGCGGTGAAGTTGTGCTGGACGCTTCGGTTTCTCCGCCCCGTCAGGTATACTGGAAAGATCTGGGATTGCTTGGCCGAGGCTTTACCGACGCTGAACTCGGACTGCAGACCGATCTGCGATAACCATCGGTCGACCCAACCCAGCAAACATCAAACGCCTACCCTCATTCCGAGAGGAATATCTTATGCCTCATGTACTTGCTGTCGACTGGGATCAAGAGCAGGCTCGCTACGTGCTCGGCATAATCAGCGGCCGACAAGTGCGCGTGCGCGCTCTGGGTTCGCGTGACTTCGATCCAGAAGAAGCCAAAGCGGGTGGTGCCGACGAGGCGTTCGGGGCGTGGATCAAAGAGATCTTGAAGAAGCATTCGGCCACCCGCTGCCGTCTGTTGGTCGGTTTACCGCGCAGCAGCGTCGAGCTTTTGTACCTGACGCTTCCACCTGCGACCGATGCGGAACTGCCCGAGCTGGTTACGAATCAGGCGATGCAGGAATCGGCCGCGATCAAAGAAGATACCATACTGGACTTCATCGCCGCCGACAGCGCGGTGGACCAATCGCGGCGGGTGACGGTGGCCGCTCTGCAACAGAGCGATCTGAAGTCAGTTCACAGCCGGTGTGCAGCAGCAGGCTTAAAGCCCCAGCGGGTGATCCTCCGCCCCTTGGCTTCGACCTCGTTGTTCCGTCGACTGGTCAGCGGTTCGGGGCGAGCCTGTTTGGTGGTGGACCGAGTGGGACGCGAGGTGGATTTGAATATCGTCTCGCGGGGCCGATTGTTGTATAGTCGAACCGTCCAGTTGCTTGCCGATATTTCCGACGACGACCTGGCAGACCGGCTGTCGACCGAGATCCACCGGACCATCCTGACCGCGCCTCGCGATCAACTGGGGGACCAGCCGGTAGAGCGAATCTATTTGATCGGCGGCGCCACCGATTACGCAATGCTGATCGATCAATTTGATGGTCAGGACGCATTCACCGTCAAAATACTGGATCCGTTCACCGTAACCGGGGTCACCGAGACACGGATTCCGCCGGACCGCGGCCGTTTCGCACCCCTGTTGGGCATGCTGTTAGACGAAGTCGTGCGAAATCACCCCGTGGATTTCCTGCACCCCAAGCGGCCCGTCAAGCCGATACCACGCTGGCGCGTGGCGTTGGGGATCGCCGGGATGGTTGCGATCCTGGCTCTCGGTTTAACCTATCATGTCTGGGGCCAATTGGCCGAGGCAGAGGATGTGAATCGAGGGTTGCGTCAACGACTGCGTGAATTGAACGCCAACGCTCGGAAGGCCGTCGAACAACGCGATCGCATCGAGGCGATCGCTTCGTGGAGATCACGAGATGCCAACTGGTTGGACGAACTGCGGGATTTGTCGCAGCGATTTCCCAGCGGTCGAGACGCAGTTTTGTTACGGATGACCATGCGTCCATCTCAGACACGCGGCGGCATCATCGACATGCAAGGACTGGTCCGCGACCCAAACATCGTGGCCAACATGGAAGGGAAGATCCGAGATCCGTTTCGCAGCGTCCGCAGCCGCCGAATCTCCCAGCGCGCCGGGGAAGAAGATTACACATGGCTGTTCGAGACCTCCATTTCCGTCGTACCGCGACGCCCCGAACAGTATCCCGAACACGGCGCTGCCGTAGCGACCACCGGCGTGTCCGAAGAAGCGGGATCCGTATCGGAAGCGGAATTGGAAGAACAGGAAACATCGCCGACGGCGTTGGTCGCCGAGAAAACCAGTGACGAGGCCTCCCCATGAACAAGAGGACGACGGAGAAAGCCCAGACGAATCACTTTCGCCAGTATATGTTGGGCGCCATCATGCTGGTCATGGCCGCCTATTTCGGAGGCACCTGGTTGATGGACCGCTGGATCCAGGGCCCCTTGCAGGACGCCCAACGCGAAACCGCACGATTGCGCGAAGATATCAAGCAGCGAGAAGACGGATTAGCCAAGATCCGCGAGGCGGGCAAGCTGTTGGAAGTCTGGCAGCAGCAGTCCCTGCCGGAGAACTCGGAAGTCGCCCGTTCCTTGTACCAAGCGTGGTTGGTCGAGTTGGTCGAGGACGTTCAGTGGTCCAATCCCAGCGTGACCTCCAGTGAACCGACGACGCGTCGCGGGTTGTACCACAGCCTGTCGTTCAGTGTTCGAGGACGAGGCACCCTGGAACAATTGACCCGGTTCTTGTTCGCCTTTTATCAAACCGATCTCTTGCATACGGTCCGTTCGCTGACCATTTCCCCCCTGCAGCGATCCGAACAACTGGATGTGTCGATGTCGATCGAGGCACTGGCGTTGATCGGCTCCAGCGCCAAAGACGCCGACAACACTCAGGAAGGCCTGTACGAAGAATTCCGCCGCCGTACCTGGCGCGCGTCCGAACGTTTGGCCGCAGACCAGATGGAAACGTACAAGACCAGCATCGTCCAACGCAATGTCTTCGGCATGGGGGGGACTCCCGACCCGATCGATTCGGCCTACCTGACGTCGATCAACCAGATCGACGGCCAGCCCGAAGTCTGGTTCACCCTGCGCGCGACGAATGAATTGGTCAAACTCCGCATCGGCCAACAATTGCAATTGGGCTCGTTGTCGCTGGAAATCGCCCAGGTGCTGGGCCCGGATGTCATCCTTCGTGTCGAAGGCGAACGCTGGCTTCTGTCCCTGGGCGACCGCCTGACCGACGCCTTCGCCCTGCCCCCCGAACACTAAGTCAGTGATCCGTATCGACCGCCTTCCGTGCGGCCTTGAGCAACGCGGAGATTCCGTCGCGATACGCGGTCAACGTCGCGATCCAGCGTTTCAGACAGGCCTCGCCGGCCGGTGTCAATTGATAAGATCGCTTGGCGGGCCCGGATTCGGAGAAGGTCCAGGACGAGGCGACCAATCCTCGGGCCTCCATCTGCTTCAAGACTCGATAGACGCCGGAAGCATTCGGCTTCTGGCCACCCGACAAAGACATGGCTCCGACCCGCTCCGCCAAGCGATAGCCGTGCGATGGCCCCTCTGTCAACACGACCATGATCGCCGGCTGAACCAGCTTGTCCAACGTGCCCCCAGTACAGGGGCATTCTTCGAAATCCGTCAGCACATGCAATCGGTTCGTATTCATGATTCGATCATCCTTCCGCCAAGGTTGACGGGGCGCGTCCCGGATGTCAAGAGGTGCTTTCCCACGGCGATTCTCACCGTCGGCGCTTGACACGCGACAACACTGGGCTCATAATGCCACGCACATTATAGGTGAGATGGTATACTACTGAGATTTAGCAGGGGAGCATGCCGATGGGACGTTCGAGGGGGTTCACGCTTGTAGAACTACTAGTGGTCATGGCGGTGATCGGTGTCCTGGTGGCTTTGCTGTTGCCGGCGGTCCAGGCGGCGCGCGAGGCGGCACGGCGCACGCAATGCAAAAACAATCTGAAACAGATCGCGCTGGCCCTGCATAACTATGAACAGGCATTCAAGGTGTTTCCGCCCAGTAGCACCAGCGGATTTGGAGCCGGCGTGTGGGGCTATCCGGGAGCGAGTCCGGCCGATCCGAACATCCACTTGCACAGTTTCGCCAGTTTACTGCTGCCCTATATAGAACAGGAAAACCTCGCCGGCGAAATCGACTACCGTGTTTCGGCGCTGGCCCCGGAGAACCGGGAGGCAGCGTCCACGATCCTGCCTTTCTACCGCTGTCCCAGCTACTCGGGCAAGGATTTCAGCGACGACCCGCTGTACGTGACGAACGTCGGGTACGCTCGTTTTGCCATCCGTAACTACGTTGCCTTGGGATCACGGACGGTGCTGGGGCTGGCCGGCGCTGTTCCGGCTGAAGGCGTGATGTTCCCTCAGTCCCGAATCGGGTTTCGGGACGTCCTGGACGGCACCTCGCACACGATTGTCTTGGCAGAGACCCGCGAGGAACGCTCTTCAGTATGGATCGATGGTACGACCGCAGCGGTAGCCGCACGCTGGACCGACTTGACGAACCCTACGTTTGCCGGGAATAGCGTTTCGATCAACTACACGCCCTATTTTCCCGGCGGGGTTTTCCCGAACTCGATCGGCCAAGAATATGGACCTTCCAGTCAACACCCGGGCGGAGCGCAGCACGCGTTCGTCGATGGGTCCATTCATTTTCTCTCGGACACTTTGGACGTGACAGTCTACGACGCTCTGACAACCCGAGCCGGCGGCGAAGTGATCGGCAGCTACTAGCCCAACGATTTGATTTGGAAACGTCGTTTCTCTGGGCGGAAGGGGTCGGGAGTCGTTTTCGGGCAAGCCGCTTTCCATGTGGTAGATC
>REEF01000001.1 GCA_007695205.1 Planctomycetaceae bacterium | reverse complement strand
GAGGTGATAGCAACGACGTCGTCATTTCCGAAAGTGTCGCGCAAGGTAGGGCCGAGGTTAATCACGTACATGCCCGATGTCCACTGAGGCTCGAACTCAATCTCAAGTGTCCGGTCGGTCAACCATGAGAATCCCATCGGTGTAATATCGCTGTCGGGTCCAAGAAACCAGTCCACTCCGTCGGGGAGCGAAAAGGAATCGGGATCCATGGCTCGGTTGAATGTAAAGCGAATCGAATGGACGGGAACTTCGGAGACTCGCCCGGTCGGAGAGTACGCAACGGCATACGGTCCGGCGATCGCGAAGCTGGCCTGATATGCCTCGTCTAGCGGATTACCGGCCACATCCAGGATCGAGGGGCTCAGCACCAAGTCGTAATCGCCCGCTACAGTTTGGAGCGGGAACTGGATTCGAAGGGTCCGGTTGTTGATCCAAGTGAATCCTGACGGCGTGATGCTTCCATCGGGGCCGGTAAAACTGGAAACGTCTTCGGACAGCGAAAAGCTGCCGGTGTCCATCGGGGTGGGAAATCGGAAGGTTAGAGACTGCACGGGCTGATGGACTCGTCCCGCAGGGCTGTGTGTCAGGGGAGTGCGGAGCAACACAGAAGCCTCCCGGGACCAACCCGCAGTCACCAGATCCAACAGCCCATCCCCGTTGATGTCGCCGACAGCTAGGGTTTCAGGCTTCCAGCCCAATGCGGCGTAAGTCGCATCCGGCTCGAACGTTCCATCGCCACGGCCCAACAGTACCGAAACGCTGCTCGTCTCGTTGGCCGTGAATGAGTTCGTCAATACGCCTTCGTTGGCCGTGACCAGGTCCGGTACACCGTCGCCGTTGACATCGGCAACTGCGACGGACGTTGGATTCTTGCCTACGTTAAACGTCTCATGGCCTTCAAAAGTCCCGTCACCGTTGCCCAGTAGTACAGAGACTGTATCGTCCTGGTAGTTTGCGCTGATGAGATCGAGGATTCCGTCTCCGTTGACGTCGGCTACCACGACGGCACGCGGATTAGCACCGACAGGGTGATCTGCTCCGACGAGATACGTACTGGGGCTCGCGAACGTTCCGTCGCCAAACCCCAGCAACACACCGACATGCGGAGGAACCGACCATGTACCAGATCCTAGACCGGAAAGTCCTGGCGCTCCGGTAACCACGTCCAAGATGCCGTCCCCGTCGAGATCCGCCAGCGTTAAAGCCAACTTAGGGCCGGAATATCCGGTATTAGCCCTCATGTGAGTTTCGAACTTGCCATCGCCCCGGCCAAAAAACACTGATACGTTATTACCCGACCGATTGGCTGTCACGAGATCCGGGATGCCGTCGCCATTTAGGTCGGCTACCGCGAGCGCATGAGGGTGCGCGCCCACTTGGTAGGTCTCGTGCGTGTGGAATGTCCCATCTCCGCCGCCGGTCAACACCGAGACTTGTCCGGCGCTGAAATCTGTCGTTAGTATTTCCGGCTTCCCGTCGCCGTTCAGGTCGGCCGCCGTGACGGAGACTGGAGACGAGCCCACGGGAAACTGCTCGCCGGGAAACAGCCCGTGGGGATCAAGCCACGCGGAATCGAGCACTCGGCGGTCTTCTAGGACCTCGATCCCCAACCGCCGGAATCGGGATGGTTCGTGTTGGCGGCCGACTAGGGTGCTGAGTAGGGGGGGACCGGGACGTTTGTTTCTTCGGGTTCGTTTCGGCATCAGGGTGACCTTCGCGATGTGCAGAGAAACGGCAAACACAAAAAGCGGCCGGTGAGCGGCTGGAACTCCCATACCTCAGCATCGCTGTCAGCAAGCCCCCTGTTCATGGTACTTAACATAACCACCCGCTTCTGCACGTCAAGCTCCGAATGCCCGAAAATCCAGTTTGTTTTTGAGTGCTCAAAACGGCCCGTGTGTTGGGGGCTCGTCGTTGGGCGCGTCAGGTTTGGTGGGAGGCTTGCAGAAGGGCGAGCTGCGGCTAGAGGGGCACGGGGATTTTGGACTGGGGATTATTTTGGGGCAAGGGAATCTTGGGCTGCTTGGGTGCGTGTGCCCGGGATTCGTGGGCGGTCGTGGAACTCGGCCTACTTGGAATGGCGGATGTCAACGTCTTGTAGTAGCAGAAGAATTCTATCCTTCGCTGTTTCAGGTGGAAGAAATCGAATTGGACGAAAAGACATGAGGCCGATCGTTGATCGCAGCCCCTTCTTTCAGCAGCCAACACACGTTGACGTTGGTCGGTCTCGAATCATTCAACAGCACCTGCGGCTTTACGGCGCGAACATCGCTCTCCATGCGAATGCCTCGCGCAAGCGGGACGAGTTCCGTGATGTTGAACCTGCCCATTTGGGTCTCCGTGAAGGTATCGTGATCTATCCTTCCGGTAGTCCCCTGGGACCGCGTCTTCCGCTGTTGGGATTGAGGGCGCTGGCGCAGAACCGGCTGGTGACCGTGATTGATGGCCAGCGGTGCGAATCGACGATCCGTCGGAAGCGACGGCTCTTCCCGTTTGCGTAACTCTAGCAGATAAGC
>REEF01000587.1 GCA_007695205.1 Planctomycetaceae bacterium | reverse complement strand
GGCCAAAGAGATCTATTATGGCCGTGGACAGACCCTCGTTCTGGGGAATTATGTCATTCTGGACAAGCTGGGAAAGGGAGGCATGGGGCTGGTGCTGAAGGCCGAGCATCGGCGGATGGAACGCGTTGTTGCGTTGAAGATCCTGTCACCCAAATTCGTGCGAAATGATGATTCCCTAAGACGTTTTCAGCGTGAGGTCAAAGCGGCCGCTCGGTTGACGCATCCGAACATTGTGACTGCGTACGATGCGGACGATGAGGGTGGTGTTCATTTCTTGGTGATGGAGTATGTCGAAGGCAGTGACCTGGCGGTGTTGGTCAAGCAACAGGGGCCCCTTTCGTTAGACGTGGCATTGGACTGCATCAAGCAGGCGGCAACCGGACTGCGTTACGCTCACGAGCATGGGGTGATCCATCGGGACATCAAGCCAGCGAACCTGTTGATGAACCTTCAGCGCGAGGTGAAGGTCCTGGATATGGGATTGGCGCGGGTAAGCAAGGCGGATCCCCACGACGACGAACTGACCGGCAGTGGCCAGATCATCGGCACCGTCGATTATATGTCGCCCGAACAGGCGGCCAGCACGAAAGACGCGGACGAACGAGCCGACATCTACAGCTTGGGCGTCACGCTCTGGTATCTGCTGACCGGCCGCCCCATGTATGCTGGCGATGCGCCCATTCAAAAGCTGCTGGCGCATCAGAATCAGGAGATTCCGTCCCTGCAAGAGGCCTGTGCCGATGTATCGCCCGCCTTGGAAAACGTGTTTCGCCGCATGGTCGCCAAGACACCCGAGCAGCGTTACCAGACCATGGACGAGGTGCTCCAAGCGATCGAATCTCTTCGCGCGGCGACGACAGCAAACAGCCGGTCCGCGCTGGAAGATCCCAAGCTGGATGCCTTCTTACGAGGAATCGGTCCTTCTGCCGCCATTCACCGTTCGGGCTCGTCTTCTCGAGGCTACGGGTCCGAAGAACTCCATGCCTCGGGAGCCAAGCCTCGTTCGCCAGCAGATGAGGGCGCGACGGTGCACCAAGCCGGTCGACAAGACGATACAGACTCCAAGCCCGATCGCTCGGCGTCCGATTCGCATGGAAATCTCCCCTCGGTCGACCCTTGGTGGCAGGACTGGCGATTGGCAACCGCCAGCGCGATCGTGATGCTGTTGATCGCCGTGGGATTGCTGGTCTTCGCGATTAAGTTGCGAGGCGAACGTTCCCCGCCCGATTCGCCGGTGGCTCAGATAGATTCGGCGGTGGCACAGTCGCCGGAAGCGGAATCGAGGGAACCTGCGCCAGCGGTCGACACGCTAACGGAGGATCCCCAACCTGTGGGTACCCGACCGGAAGATGCCAAAGGAAACGAAGCACAACTGATTCTGCATTGGCGTTTCTCCGATTGGTCCGATTCGCGTCTGGAAGTCGATGGGCGATTGTACGACCCGGCAGAGTGGGCGGATCCCGACGTTCCGGATACTGTCCGCTTGCGTCTCCCGCCTGGCGAACGCCGCGTCTGGAGCGTTCGCCGCGGCTTCCGGCCGTTCGAGCGGACGCTCCGACTGGAGCCCGGTCAGCAGGTCGAGCTGACACCCGAGTGGCAACCGATCTCTCCGCCCGATCTGGCTCAAGAAGCGGATCAAGACAGTTTGGCCGAAGCCGATTTGGACCAGCCTGGATCGGAGATGGGGCCGTCAGAACCGGAACCCACCGACCCCCCCAGGATGGAACCGGTCGTCGCCGGGCCAACGCCCGAACAATTGGCTGCGCTGCATGAGTTGGAAGCCGCCGAAGCCTCGTGGCTGGAAGCAACCGAGTTGGCCCAGCAAAGAATCAAGGCCTGGGATTTCGCAGACGCCGCGACCGAACTGGAGACCGTCCAGTTCGAACAGGCTTCGTTGACCCAACGGCTGGACCAGCGGAAGCATGCGTTGACGCGGATGGTCGAGATGAAGCAGCGGATTATCGAGCGGATCAACACCGCGGACCCACCGCTGACCAAGCGAGCGTTGGCGCTGCGCGGCAGTGGTGGCGATGTGATCGGGGCGGACGAACGAGGGATCCAAACCAAATTGACCAGCGGGCAAGACGAGTTGCTGGCGTGGGACGATCTGGGTTCACAAGCACCCGGCCGTCTGCTGCAGTTGGCGGTCGACCAGGAAGCACCTAACGATTGGCTGCATGCTGCCATTTTCGCGATGGCCGTTGGGGAAGACGATCTGGCCGAACGATTGCTGGTCCGAGCCAGCCAGATGGATGTCGATATCCAGCCCTACCGTGAAACGCTGGCCCGTACCGCGCTGCACGAGGCTCGTGAGCTGCTGGATGCAAACGAGTACAAGAAAGCGGTTCAAGCAATGGAAATGCTGGAATCAAAATACGCAGACACCTCGTGGTTATCCGCACACCAAGGGGCCGTCGCTGCCGTTCGAAGTGCTGCCGAACAGGGAGTTTGGCAGCAGCAAGCCGAAGAGCTGTTTGCTCAGGCGGTCGATCGCCTGGAACAGAACCAGTTGTTCGAGCTTCGATCGCTGATCGATCGATTGCAAACCAACTATGCGGGCTCGCATGCGGTGACCGACTCCGATCGAAACCCGTCGTTCGGCCACTTAGACGCCGCAGTTGCCGAATTAGGTGAAAGATTGACGGTGCGTCAGGACGGTCGAGGCGACTTTACCGAAATCCAGGCTGCCATCGAGGCAGCGTCGCCGCACAGTCTGATCGAAATCCAGGATGCCGGGCCGTATCGCGAGCCGATCGTCATTCGAAAGGATGGGCTGGTGCTCCGCGGTCGATCGGGCGTCTGGCCGATCATCACATCCGCCGGTTTTCCCGCGGCGGTCGAAAAGCTGATTCAAGTCGCAGCCAGTGATGTGCAACTGGAACAATTGGTGGTCATCCATAGCAACATCGGCGGGAACGATCCCCGGGGCATCGAACTCCGATCGTCAAGAGGTTGTCGAGTTTCCCGGCTGATCGCCTTTTGTAGCGGGCACACCATTGCTCTGCACGGTCCGGATCATCATCTTGTTCACGTCGATCACGTTTTCGTCCCGGGGGAAATGCACGGCATGCTGCACATCACCAACTCGATCGGCCTGCGCCGAACCATGGCCTCTTATGCAGAGAACAGTGTTTTGGGCGCATGGGATTTGCGAGGCGACGAGTGCGAGGCGCGCCGTTGCGTGATTCTGGATCGTGTGGTCCTTCGCCCGGGCAGCGTGCTGGTCGACAGCATCGTCCCCAGCGTTCAGGCCTCGGACGCGGATGTGCGGATAGAATTCTGCAACGTGCACGGGGACCCGCCGTTTATCGATCGCGCGCGGGGCGACGAGGGCTGCTTCCCCTACCCGCCGATGTTTGCCGCTCCCAAGAACGCGGACTACCGCTTGATGCCCAACAGCCCCGGGATCGGCAAGGCCAGTGACGGAGGCGACGTCGGCGTGCGGTATACTCCCGGGATGGTCGAATTGATCAAGCGGGCGTTGGAGCTGCGCGCCCGCGGCAACATCAAATTCTGATAAGCACCCGGCCAGGTATTTCTTGGTGGAATCGGCGGAAACGGGGGTCGGGAGTCGTTTTCGGAAGAGCCGCTTTCCGCCATTTTTCCCGCCTTTTCCTGCCGTTTTCCCCTCGCATTCCGGGAGGGGCGTTTCTTGCTCCAAATTTGGTGCCTGTCACCTTTTTTTCGCCCGTTGACTATTCGGGAACGGTTGGTGTGACTTGTTCATAGGTCGCGCCGGTGCGTAGTTCGTCCAGGCTGAAGGCCCCGGTGGAGTAGATCACTAGCGTCTGGAAGCCGCCGACGTCCAGGTCTTCCTTTAGCGTGCCCGAGATGGGTTCCGGCGCTCCTGGCGCGGGGTTGACGTACAGGGTGAACACGTCGCGACCCGGCTGTAAGTCGGCTCGGACCACCAGCAAGGCGGTTTCCCCGGCCACGGGGTTCACGCCGGAGCACGCGAGTCCCCGGCCACCGCGTGTTTCCAGGCGATACGTCCGCGGACTGCCTCCCGCTCCGATGAACAGATCGGCGCTGCCGGGGCCGTCCAGGTAGACGCCGAAGAATCCGTTCAAAAAACCGCCACCGTTGTCCTCGGGCCTCACCAGCAGGCTCAGGTACAGCGTGGTGGTTTGTTCGGCTCGGATTGGCGTGGCCAACCGGCGTCCCAGGCCGGCGATGCGCGGCGTGGCTTCGGTCCGGACGCGATTGCCCGCCGTGGCCAGGCTGGAGAAAGCCAGGGACCCTTCGGCGATTTTGAAATTGGCGTAGGTGGGCGCATTGAACCCCGAGGGAAACCAGGCGGCGTCATCGAAGCCTTCGCCGCCGCCTTGCCCCAGCAAATCGGCGCCGCCGGGCGCGTAGTCGAATCCTTCGTAGGCGGAAGGCGTCGCTGGCGGCTCGAAGGCTTTCACTCCAGGTTGCCCTTCGACGGGCAGGGGCAAAAACGTGTCCGATACGTCCGACAACAGGCTGCCGATCTCCGTGGAGGCGACGGCGAAGTTCAGGTTCTGGCCGTCGCTCCGCGATCCCGTGTTGACTCCGACCACCCTCCCTTGCTCGTCGACTAGCGGCCCGCCGCTGTTGCCGCGCGAAATGGGAGTTGTCGTTTGAATCCATTGCGTGTTGGGGGCGAAGGCCGATGGCCCGAACATTTCCGGGATAACCTTGCGCAGCTCTTCGCTCGTGCGAAGGGCGCTGACGATCCCTTGGCTGACGGTGAAATCCAGGCCCAGCGGCGCGCCGAAGCCGACCACGGCTTCCCCCTTTCGCGGCAATTCGGCGCGCAGCGGGATCGTGGGCAGCGGCTGCTCGCTACGGACGCGGAGCACGGCCAGGTCCTTGTCCGGCGCCACCGCGGCCCAGCCGGCGACCTCCAACGACCGGCCGTTGGCGAAAACGACCGTGGCTCTCCGAGCCCCGAAGACGACGTGGAAATTGGTCACGACCAGCCCGCGGCCGTCGACGATGAACCCGCTGCCGATCCCGCGGTCGGTCGAGATGCGGACGACCGCCGACTCGACTTGCTCGATCAGATCGGCCAACGGCATGGGCTGCTCTGGATGCTCGCTTTCCGCGTCAGCGGCAACCGCGTCGCCTTCGGGGTCAGCGTCAGCCGCGTCGTCGGCGCCCGCGGCCATCGGCGCTGCCAGCAGCAGCACAGCGACGATCATCCACGGCAGCAGGGTCTTCGCAATCGCGTTGTCGGGCATGGGCCTTCTCCTTCGCGCCTTGGCGTAAATTTTTGTATCGAAACCTTGGCTCACTCGAAAGCGCCCAGGCACGAAAACTGTCCGACGCGCCGGGCTACTGCAGGCCGGCGACCGTCACCTTTGACGAACCGAGCGTCGGCGAGCCGGTCGGCTTGATCAAGATCTTGGGCAGGGCGACGCGTTCGAAATAGTGGTAGTTCGGCTTCTCCTGACGCTTGAGAAACTGCTCCATCGTCTCGCCTGCGGCCAGACGGACGAACCCTGGAACGTTGCTCGCCTGGACCTGCCAGGCCGTTTCCCCCTCGTAAACGAACCTCAGCTGGCTGATGTGCGGACGAAACTTGTAGGTCCGCACACCGAAACCGCGGCCGATCGTCCGGTAGGTCACCTCGCGCTCGTCGCCCGTCTCGACGTTCGCAATCAGATCGATGGTGCCGTCGTCGGCGGCGTGGAAGCCGTTGGCCTCGAGCTTCTCGCTGAGTGCCGCGCGGACTTTTTCCCGAGCGCCAGCGTCGGGCAGGGCGTCGAGGATCACGCGCACGGCCGTTCCCGGTTTGAGCACGAAGAAGTCAGGCTCCTGCAGCGCCTGTTCGATGGCCGCCTGCACTTCCGGCTGGGGAATCCGCTGGGGAACCAGCGCCCCGGAACTCTTCTGGCCCTGCGAAACGACGAACCAGCAAATACCGTCCACCATCTCTACCAAGTCGTGCCCTTGATACTCCCAGATTCGCACCTGATTCTCCAGATCGAACAGGTATCGCTTGGCGACCAGCACGTGGCCGTTGCCGGCAAACGCCAGCGCGCCGCCGACATGCAGGTTCCTCAGCGGGATGTCGCGGTACAATTCGCCGGTGGCGAAGTCCCAGACGTACAGCGTCTGGTGGGCCGCAAGGGCCAATCGCGAGGCGTCGGGGCTGAACTGCAACACCGGAAACGGCGTGTTGGGTGTCGACTGCAGCGCCAGCACCCGGCCCTCGTCCACGTCCAGCACGCCGATCTCCTTGCCGGTGGAAAAGGCCAGCCACTGCCGGTCCGGGCTCAACGCGGGGATGCAACTGCCTGCGATCTGCAGGTAGTACAGCGGCTGAGCCGCACCGAGCGTCCACACGGCCAGTCGCCCCTCTCCACCGAGAGTAGCCACACGGTCTTCGGCCAAGAAAGCAGCCCACTTCACGTCTCGCTGACCGCGCTGGAAGCTGTCGTACGGAATCCACGGTACCCCTCGCTCGATCCCCGAAGGCGTCACCGTCCATATTTCCAGCCGGTCGTTGTTGCCAGACCCAAACTCCTTGCGGCGCATGAGGACACGCTTTCCATCGTCAGCGAGAGCCACCGGCTCCATCCTTCCCGGCGAAGTACCCTGGGCGATCATGCTGCCGTCCTTCAAATCGACCAGCACCAGCCGCACTTCGCCTTCGGTCCTTGGCCGGGCCACCAAGTAGCCAACCACGGCGCGGCCGGCGGGGGGATGGACGATCAGCGACGTCGTGGACTCGAAGAAATCCGTTTTGGGGGGAAGGGGAATGCGGCTGACCACGGCGGGTTCCGCGTCCAGCGGCGTAGCCTCTACCGGAAACTCCCACTGGTCCTGCAGCGGAACCATGTCCACCGCCCGCACACCCGTCCAGTCGCCGGTTACCAGCGTCGGTTTCGCGGTGGCAGGCATGGCAGGGGATGGGGCGGCAGGAGACGGGGCGGCAGGAGTGACCCGCCGGAACGGGTTTTCCTGCTCCACCTGCCACGCTTCGACGTACTGTCGGTCGGCTTCACTGAGCCGATCGAGCTGGATCTCGATCTCGTCGCTGTCTTCGCACACCAGCATGACCTTGCCATCGGCCACGCCCGATAGCTTGGCCTGCACCGAGTACCTGCCCTCGCTGTCCGTCCAGGTGCGGAATTCTTCCGCCATGGTCACGGACACGAAGACGGCTGCCGAAAGACCGAGCGCGACGACGGCGGCGCCCTGAAAGAAAATCTGTCGAGAGACGGCCCATTTCGCCTTCATATTACGGCCTCCCAAGCACTGAGTTGGAATCGGTGACGGCTCTCACGCGGTCGGCCACCCGGCCAACCCGTACGGGCCGGCGACGTAGAAGAGGTCAGCCCGCGGTTGGCCCAGCCAAATGCCCAAGCGCCGAACGCGATAATAGCGCCAACATATCCGGCGGCGCGGAAATGTCAAGCTGGCTGGAAATGTCGAGCTCACAGCACCGAGAATTTCTCCCAGATTTTGGAGAAAACCTCCGTCTTGGCACCATGTGTCACCCCAAACAGATGTGCCGGTGAACTCCTGACAGGCTAGAGATTGGCAAACTGACAGTGAATCGAACGCGCATCACCGATGCGGGGAATGTCGGATTCCGAGCGGATAAGGAGTTTCGGCGGAACGACGAACACGGGAGACGGACGTTCGTCGGTGCAGCAGCGCCCTGGATTGAGGCGCAAAGGCAACCCAAGGCGCCCTAGAATGGGACACTTATCTTGGACACGGGGGGGCAACGATTTTGGTTGGAGGCAAAGTCAACTCTGATTCCGCAACCAAACGACTAACGGCGATCTGCCTCCGAAAAATGCCCCGCGCTCGCCTGCTCATCGTCCACCGCGCGCCGAGCGGCCTCCCCCCCCGGGGCCACTGCTCGGTGCCGGCGTCGCTCGCCTGGAAGGCTCCGGCCGACCGGCCGATGGCGCGGGCCGACTCGCCGATGGTGCGGGCCGACTCGCCGATGGTGCGGGCCGACTCGCCGACGGTGCCGGCCGACTCGCCTGCGGCGACGGCCGACCAACTGATGGAGACGATTGGGGAGCGGGTTGCTCTAACGAGGGCGGTGGCCGTTCTGGCGAGCGGTCGGGGCGGACAGTCGGAGGCGCGCCGGATGGCGTCGAGCCTTCGGATATTTCTCTGGCTGGTTGGCCGCGATCTGGGGCCGTTTTCCGCCTGGAATCGGTGGTGGGGCCACGGAGGTCCGGCGTGTCCGGCCGTGGTTTCCCCGTCGCGCGCGGAGCGTCTGCCACCGACACCGGGGGGCGTAACGTCTCACGGGACGTACGCTCGCCGCCACGTTCGCCTGCGGCCGGATGACCGGGGTTACCGCTCCCCGAAACGCGATCACCTCGGGGCTGCGCCGGAGACCGGACTGAGGCTGGCGGCTCCGAGCGGCCGCTAGGGCCTTCGGAGCTCGGCCCAGCACGCCCGGTCCAACCTTCGCGGCCGTCCGCACCTTCGCGGATGCTGCGCGATGGATCCGCTGAGATCGGCAGTCTCAAGGAACCGCGGCTGCTGACGGCCGTATCCCCTGGGCGGCCACGATCGGCGGTGCCGCGTCGATCGGCCAAGTCCAGCGGCTGCCCTCCCTCAACGCGGCGCCGGTCCTCGACGATGGTCCGCGTGCGATGGGAGTCCTGGCGGTAGCGTTCTCGTTGCTGCTGGTCGATCCGCACCATACGTCTCTCCTCGCCGCCCCGATCGTCGGCAACCTCGCCCAGAGAACGTCCCAACAAGATACTGTTGATGTTGGTGATATCCGTTTGGTTGTACTGGCGCGCGTCGATATTGACGATGTTATGCTGCACGTTCGTCTGTTGATTCCACGTGCGTGGCGGGCGCCAGTTCGAATGGCGGGTATACCAATCGTACCGACTGGACCAGCGATGATGGTGGTCGTGCCACGAACTCCAATGCCGGTGGCGATAGTACGAGTACAGTGGGTCGTACGCTCGGCGGTGCAGGGTAGGAAAGCGGAACCAGGGGTAGATGCCCCAACTGACGTAGCGGGGACCGTAGTAGTCGCCGAAATAGTAGTGGCAATAGCCCGGGCGAACCCAGAAGTGGTTCAGCAACAGGCTCGCAGAAACATAGACGCGCGGTGTGTAGACGAAACCGGCGGTCCTGTAGATCGGGCGGTGAAAATACACCGGTGCAAACAAGTGGCCTCGATACACCAGCGGGTAATCCCAGTAGCCCCCGACGTAGATGCAGCCGCGCGGCGTCCAGACATAGCGAGCAGGGACCCACACTCGGTTCCCATAGCCCACCGACCAGTGCCCAGGACGCCATAAGTACCGATTGGTTTGATAGAGCCAAGAGCCCGGAATCCACACGTGCTCTTCCGACGGTTGTTCTCCGACGGGGCCCATCTCCAGGGTCTGGGGCGGTTCAGGCAGATACTCCAGTTCGTCGACCGTCTCGTCGATCCACGCACCCGAGACCCATTGCCAATGTTGTTCTGTTGAACATGATCGTATCCTTCGTAGTGCAGCACCCACCCTTTTGTGCTGCCAAGCATATCACTTCGGTCTGCATCATTCGGGGCGGGCGATAGAGTTCGGCTAAGTAAAGCGATGCAATAACGGTGCCCATTGCTTAATTTCGTCGCAATCTGTCTCGCAAGTCATGTTTTTGCTGCGGTTTAGGTTCATGGTCTCAGCTTGGCCTCGACCGGACTGAAAGAATCATTTTGACTACACCCGTGATCGAGATGACGACCACCTCCCCCTTCGGTGCAGGTTCCGTAAACTATCGCTCTTCGTTGGCCCGCTCATTGCCGGACGGCTCCTCATGGTCCCCGGACGGTTCTGTTGACGGATCGAGGCGCCGCGAATTCGCCTGTGGATCGGAGGGCGTTGTGTCCTCGTCCGCTTGAGACGAGGCGAAGATCTCCCGTGGCGTTTCCGCGCCGCGCTCCCCCAGATGCTTGGTCTTGTCGACGGCCTGTTCGGTCCTCGTCTTGACTTCCTCCTTGTCGATTGTGATCTGTACTTCATCTCCGGCGTTGCGAACGCGCAGTGCGCCCACGGAGGCCAGAACGATAATGCCAAAGATGGTGACGCCGGCAACTGCACGACGTCGCGCGTGCAAGACAACGACTTCAACGGTTGTTCGACGACTTGCGGGGTTACGCCGCACCTCCGAAGCTCGAGCCGAGTCGCCGCGATGTGCGGGAGATCCTTGCCGCAGCCTGGGACTCGCTGGCGGCATGCCAGGATCCGGTCCAGATCGATGTGCATTTTAGCACTGCGGCCCTGTACGCCGGCGATTCGGTCCAAGTCTCCATCCGGGACAACGGTCCGGGCCTCGATGCCGAACAACGCGAAAACATCTTTCAGCCGTTCTACACGACCAAGTCGCGAGGGAGCGGCCTGGGAATGGCCATCAGCCAGACCTGATCGTCACGGACATCAAGATGCCCGACATGGACGGCATCGAAGCAGGCCCTGGAAAACCGCAAAGTCATTGAGCGGGCCAAGGGCATCCTGATAAAGCGGACGGGGTTGGCCGAGCCCGACGCCTTTCGGCGACTGCAGAAGTTGGCCAGCAGCAAGAGCCAAAAGATGGTCGAGGTCGCCCAATCCATCGTGACGGCTTTCAGGCGGTCGGCCACCCCGAACGGGCCGACATCTCGCGTCGTCACGAACCCGCTGATAAGATATGGCAATCGATAATGAGACCAAGAAATACATGGTCGGGTGCTTCACATTGATGGGAAAGCGAGGCGGAGGGCATCATGCAGCGAATCGTGATGGGCGTGATCGGTAGCGTTGTGCTGGTTGGCAGCGGGTGGGGGCAGGCTCGGGCGGAAGATGGCCGTTCGATGCCGTGGGCCATCGGGGGAACCGGCGGAGTGTACCTGCTGGTGGAACCGGGCGAGCTACGGATCGAATTGCTCAAACGGGACCGGAATGTACGGGGCGCTCGAGGTACCGTGATGCGGGCCATCCTGGCCGGGCCGGACCGCGAGGTGCTGGCCGATGTGACGATCCCATCGACCGGTGGTTCGACTGGCGATCCGCCGGGGCCCGTCCAACAACAGGTGCTGACCGCGTCTGTCCAACATGCCGGGGTCTACGCGCTGAACCTGACGACGCAGGGCGATCGTCATGGACTGAATGTCGAATGGGCGATCCGGACGAACGCGGCAGGGTGGGTGGTCGAGACGTCGCGCGGGCATCGGGACGAGCGGCATCGCGAGCCGATTGTATTGACCGATGGCTCGCGCCGTGCCGACGTGAATTTCCTGCCTCGTCCGGGCCGTTTCGAGATCGAGGTGGAAGGTCTGCCTGCGGACTCGCCGCCACTGATGCTGTACGATGAACACGGCGAACTGGTCGCTCAGATCCCGGTGGCGGCTGAGCGCAGCACCTCGATTCGCCAGTACATGGGCATCGGAGCGTCGGATCAACCCGAAGGGTCAGCGACGTACGCTGTTGCAGCCGATAAGAAACGTGGCGATCGGCCGTGGCGTCTGCACTTCCCCCAAGCTCAGGCGTTGCTGGAGATCGACGGGCTGACTCGCTGGGAAAGCGGTGACCGATACCGCGATCACTGCGTGTGGACGCCCGTGGCCGATTCCTGGTTCCCGTGGATGGAACATCGTTGGTTGATCAGTCCCTACCAGCGTACCGTGTACGTGCCGCCGGATCAGCCGGGGCAGGTGACCTTCGTGGTCCATAACAACAGTGCTCGGCGGCAAACCATCGAGTTGGAACTGGAGTTTCCAGACGATCCGTGGCCGCTGCGTTTTTCGGACGATGCGGCTCGTCGCGTAACGCTGGATGCCGGTCGCCGGGCGGAGGTCGATTTGGTCTTTCCGGCACCGGCCGACGGACAACGCCAAGTCGCTTACGTTCGAGCGACACCTACCCAGGCACCTCGGATGACGACCTATGCGACGCTGACCGCGGTCGGCGGCTCGTCGCCAGCGGGCCAGCCGCTGCAACTGCCACTGGTGCTGCAACCCTACGCGCACGAGAACCGCCAGTTCGGATATTTGCCGGATTACCCGGTGAACCAGCAGGTTTATTTCGACTTGCAGAACCGACCCTTCGTCGTCGACGGTTCGACGCTGTACCGCCAGGCCGACGGCCATTGGCAACCGACCGATCTGCGCCAGGCGGTGGTCCGTACGGTTCCGGACGGCGCGGCGGGAGCCTGGAGCGCCGTGGGGTCGAAAGTCGCTTTCGACTCGGACAACCATGTCTATCTGATCGGCCGTTCGGGCACGCTGGCTGCGTTGCTGCATTCGGCTGACAGCGGCCAGACATTCACCGCTTACGTGATCCCCGGTCGCGAGAACGAGCCGCGAACGTGGGACATCGAGCAGTTTTCGGGACACAATGTGCCCGACGGCCCTCCGCCAGTCGTCCGGCTGACTCGAACCCATCGCGACACCGACCCCAGGTTGCGTTGGCGCAGCACGAACGATCTGGAGTTGATCGTCAGCGACAAGACGGCGGACGGTCACCTGCAGTTTCACGATCCGGTGCGGCTGACCGAAGCCGCGCTATCCAGTTCGATGCATTCGGGCATCCCGTCGATGATCGTTTCGCGTGATGACCGTGTCCACGTGGTGTGGGGCGAGGCGACCGATCCGGCCATCGACCGCGACCAGATCCCCGGCGTCCCCGCCTATGTTGCGACCTATGACCGGCAGACTCGTCAGTTGGGCGAACCGGTGTTTATGAGCTTCGGGCCACCGCCCAACGACGGGCACAACACGCCCAGCATCACCATGGATCGTCAGGGGTACCTGCACGTGGTGGTGGGGACCCATGGTCGCCCTTTCCAATACCTGCAATCGCTGGAGCCCAACGATGCGTATGGCGGCTGGTCTGAAGCCGTCCGCACCAGCCAGGAGGATTTGCGGCAGACTTATGTGGGCCTGGTTTGCGGAGCTGACGATTCGCTGCATTTGGTGTTCCGCCTTTGGCAATCGGGCCAGGAGCACTTGGACGGCGGGCTCTGGGCCGCGCTGGCCTATCAGTCAAAACCGCCGGGACAGGACTGGAGCCCCGTCCGAATCCTGGTGGCGCCGCCGCTGTCGGAATACAGCATCTATTACCACCGGCTGACCGTCGATCGTCAGGGGGCTTTGCTGTTGTCTTACGACTACTGGTCCACCATGTGGTTCTACCGCAACGATCAGCGTGGCCCCGTGGCTGCCGGTTCCGGCCGACCGGGCCGCGGCTGGGGACGCACTGTGCTGATCTCGCCGGACAACGGCATCCAGTGGCTGTTGTGGTGAGGCCAGGCGAGTGGACGTACGGAGGTTGGGAGTGGCGTGTTCAATTTGTGCTCGTGAAGGCCAATGTCTTTGATCCCGATTGGCCAGGACATGGCCAGGACACCTGAGAACTCGCGCCCGGCAAGCGCTGAGGATCTTCGTTCGGACGGCGGATGCGTGAACAGAGGGACATCCAGCTTTGGCCAGAGGGACATCCAGCTTTGCACCCTTGCCGAGCGACAGAATGACACATCGC
>REEF01000488.1 GCA_007695205.1 Planctomycetaceae bacterium | reverse complement strand
TAACGGTTGATCTCGATAGGCGGCATGGATGGCGGTCAAACGTTCGTCCAGTTCCACCCAATCTTCCCGCAGTTTTTTCCAACCGGCATGGAACGCGGACGAATGCTCGGGCCAACGGTCGATCAACTCGTCATAAATGGTTTCCGCCTGCTGTAGCGCCTGTTGGGGGTCCAGCCACGTGGTAACGGCAAAACCTTCGTGAGCGTGCTCGCCGTGCGGACCATGCTGGTGGACCACCCGGTCCTCGATCTCGATGTATCGATCAGTAAACGCTCGCGATGTGATGACCATGCGGCGACGGGGCAATGCCATGTGCTCGGCCCATTGAGCAAACGAAGCACCGTTTAACAGGATCAGGTCCGCTGTTTGGTATCCGCGGATCACCTCGCCCTCCGGTCGCCAGAAAGCCGGGTCCACGCCGGGCGGAGCAGGAAAGACCACTCGCACATGATCGCCGCCGATCCGATCGGCGAAATAAGCCAATGGGTAATTCACCGTGTAGATGACAGGCCGCTGAGCGTCTTCGCCAATAGGCGATCGCCCAGGTTGCGTTGGGGAACGACAACCGCCGAACAGAATCAGCATTGTCGCGATGCAACTGCCCATCGACCATCGAGCAAACTTCGGCATATTCGACCTTAATCTCCGCAAATCGAAAGCCCTCACTGCGATCTTCACCATTATTGTAGAATGTAAGTAAGCAACTTTCAAACCATCGTCTACGACCAGCCGAATGCCAGCGTAACGGGTCTGGAGTCGTTTTCTGCCAACGACCATCCCGGGACACACGCTTTCTCCGAAAACGACTCCCGACCCCTGCGACACGACCCTGATTCACTTGCCGGTCCTAAGCTTGCCGATGCTGGGCCAGCCCGATAGAATCCGCGTCTTCGGCAAAAAGGACCTCAGTCCAGGAGAAATCTTCAGCGATGCGATTCCGTACACGAGCGATCCACGTCGGCAACGAGCGTGACCCGGCGACCGGCGCCATTGTGCCGCCGATCCATCTGGCGTCGACGTTCGTCCAGCAACAGGCGGGTGAGTGGGGCGAATTCGATTATTCACGTAGCGGGAATCCCACCCGGAAGAATCTGGAACGAACCCTCGCTTCGCTGGAAAACGGCTGCGGTGCCCTGGCGTTTTCGTCCGGCATGGCGGCCACGCATTGTGTGACCATGATGCTGCAGTCAGGCGACCACATCCTGGCGGGTAGCGATATCTATGGCGGCACCTATCGTCTTTTGCACAAGATCGTCCAACGGACCGGCATCCAGGTTTCCCTGGCCCCCTCGCACGATCTGACGCGGTTCGCGGCGGCGCTTCGCCCCAATACGCGTTTATTGTGGATCGAGAGCCCCGGGAACCCGTTGCTGACGATCACCGATATCGCCGCCTGTGCCGAAATCGCCCAACGACATCAGATCCCTCTGGCCGTCGACAGCACCTTTGCAACTCCTGTCCTGACCCGCCCCCTGCAACTGGGCGCCGACATCGTCATGCATTCGGCGACCAAATACCTAGGGGGGCACAGCGATGTCCTGGGCGGCGCCTTGATCGTCCGTGACCCGCAACGCTTCCAGCAACTGTACTTTATTCAGAATGCCACCGGGGCCACGCTGTCGGCCTTCGATTCGTTCCTGGTCAGCCGAGGCCTGAAGACGCTGGAACTGCGCGTCCGCGAACAGTCTCGTACGGCGGCTCGATTGGCAGAGTTTCTAAGCGGCGATCGGCGGGTTCGCCGAGTCCTCTACCCGGGCTTGAACGATCATCCGAACCACGCCATCGCAGCAAGTCAAATGCACGGCGCATTCGGCGCCATGCTGACATTCGAAATCGAGGGCGATTTCGCGCGCACTCGTAACGTGGTCCAGTCGACTCGGCTGTTCCAATTGGCGGTCAGCTTGGGCGCCGTCGAATCACTGATCGAACAACCGGCTTCGATGTCCCACGCCAGCTACGATCCGGCAGATCGCGCCGCCCATGGAATCAGCGACAGCCTGATCCGGTTGAGTGTCGGACTCGAAGACTTTGAAGATCTGCGCGACGATCTGGACCAGGCGCTGGACGGTCGTGGAAAAGGGGACGGGGGTCTTTTCTGAAAAAAGACCCCCGTCCCCTTTTTTCAGCCCACGAACGAACCGACTGCCGAGCGACGATGGGCTGTCAACTTTCAAACGTTCCGCACATCGGAATGCTGCTCGACAGTACCACCTGGATCACGTCGGCTTGGCACTCCAGGTCGTTGTTGTGACGGCAACCTGCTACCTTGCACGCTCCCACGCCGGCGATCATCTCGCCGCGTGTATGCGTGCCGGCATGGAAGGCGGTGTCGCACATCGGCCGGGTTCCGTCGCCGACGGTGATCGCTCGGGCTCGGCACAGGCGGTCGCGGTTGTACGCACACTCGGTGGCCTCGCAACCCGCAACTTCCGGCATTTCAAGGGTCTTCGTCTTCATCTTCATGTCCTCCCGTTTAGATGTGGCGGAACCATTCCGCCGGTCCTGTCAACCGTCGGTGCAAACAGCATGCCTATTGCCATCGTAGCGGCCAGCTCGGGCGATGTGGTCGAGCGGATCACTCGTCCTTCATCATCGCTTCGAGTTGCTGGTAGCTGACAAACAGCCGGTATGGCTGGCCGGGCAGCTCTTCGAAGTCCCATCTTTTGTAGAAGGACCTGGCCCTATCCGTGAGGCAGTCCAGGATCACGGCCACGAAGGGAAACGTACCACCAGCTTCGTAGCAATCGCGGAGCGCTTGTGCCAAGAGCAGGCGGCCGAGTCCTTGGCTCTGGTAGGCTGAGGAAACGCCGAGCCATGCCAACAGGGCGACAGGCAGCAACCGGCGGGGCAGTCGTTTCGTCACATCATCCGGCAGATCCCCGAAGTCCACTTGCCCCGTGGCGAGCGTGTAGTAGCCGGCGATTTGCTCAACTTGGTCGAGCAACACCTTGGTGACCGAAAGGTGCTTCTTCTGATGCTGCCAAGCCTTTGTGCGGAGCCAATCATCGACCTCCGACTGACCGCTGCTGAACTGCTTGCGCGGGTGATCGCGCTGTAAACGCTGCCAACCAAAACCTTCGGGCAGCTTGACACCACTCATGTTTCACCCCGCATGGTCCGCCCGAGTTCGCGCTGGGCCTCCGTCAGCTTCGCGGCGCCGTCGAGCGCATTCCAGAACGCCAGTTGTTCCTCGGGTGTCAGCGAGATCGTCGTCTGTTCGGCCTGACGGACTTCGCGCCGAGCCTGGTCAACGGTCACCATCCGCACATAGTCGCTGAGACTGACCCTGCGCAAAGCCGCAGCCCTGGTAAGGTAAGACTTGCTGTCCTCGTCGAGACGTACCATCAGTTGGCTGGACTTGGTCATCGGCCCCCCCCCTTTGTGATCTAATCCTTCGACCCTGGCTGAATTGTATTGCAGACTGCAATACATGTCAAGGCTACCCGTGGGGAAAAGGGGACGGGGGTCTTTTTGGAAAAGACCCCCGTCCCCTTTTTTCAGCCGTCGGCGCGCATGGTATCGGCCAAGCCTAAATCGCGAATGGCCTGCTCCTCCATGTTGGCTAGGTGTTGCAACAGGTCATGCGCTTCCCCCGCCGGCACGATTTCCGCCAGATGCTGCAACGCCTTGACCAATTGCTCGTGAAGCGCCATGCAGGCGACGAACGTAGGGTCGGGCCCCTCCTCGGTTGCGGCGCGAAGGTTGCGCAACGCCTTGTCGACGCCGCCGGTCGGCACAAACTGCACCCATCTTTCGAGGCTCGCGGCCCGGGTGTTTTTTTCGGCCGGGACACCTTCCTGGGTCTGCTTCAGACGCATCGCGAGCCGCGCTTCGCCATCGCGGAACAACCCGGCCAGCAAACGCAGACGTTCGTCGGATGCGTCGTCCACGGCAGCACAACAGGCTGCGGCCTCTTCATGGACGTGACGGAAATCGTTCAGTATTTCGTGGATTTGTTGGTAGGTCATTGGTATCCCTCAAAGGCATCGCATGAACGCGGTCAGGGCTTCTTTCTCCTCGGCATCCAACTGCAAGCTGAGTACCAAATTGAAGAACTCGACGGTGTCCTCCAACGTCAACAGCCGACCATCGTGGTTGTACGGGGGCGAGTCCTTGATCCCTCGCAAGGTGAAGGTTTTGATCGGACCATCCCCTTTATTGAACTGACCGGCGATCATCTCGGGTTCGTAGAAGCGTTCCAGACGCAAGTCGTGCATCTGGTTATCCAGGTAGAACGGCGCCGGGTGGCACTCGGCGCAACGCCCCTTGCCGAAGAAGACGGCCTGCCCCATCAATTCCTGAGCGGTCGCTTTTTCGGGCCGCAACATGCCGAACTCGTCGAGTTTCGGCGCGGGAGGGAAGTTAAGGATATTCTGCATCTGGGCCATCATGGCCACCTGGCTGGCGCGGTCGGGCAGGTGTACCCCTTTCTTGGCCGCCAGTACGTGGTCGCCGTCGAAGTAGGCCGTCCGTTGCTCGAATTCGGTAAAGTCCTCAATCGAACGAAGCGACCGCTTCGAGCCGTGAATCTGCTGGTTGAACATCCCACGCAGGCTCGGCGTGTCCAGCCGGGATCGGGCAGCCTGGGGCCGCGTATCCGGGTCCAGGTGAAATGCCGCATTCGTATGGCCGTTCACGTGGCAGTCGAAGCAGGTTACCCCCAAACTGGGCGCGACCACTTTGCGGTCCTCGGTTTGGTTGAACTGCTGTTGCGGGAAGGGAGTCAGCAGCAGTCGCAGTCCCTCCATTTGTACCGGGGTCAGCTTGCCCTTCATCAACTCATAGTAGTTCTTGATCGAAAGCACCTCGCCTTGCGAGACGTCGCCCAAATCGGTGCGAGTGGTCAGGAAGATCGGCGGAGGGAACTCGGGCGTCAAATGGTCGGGCAGGTCAAAATCGACGTCGAACCGCGACAGATCCCGCTGCTCGGCGTCTTCCATGGCGTCGATCTGGTTTTGGGGGAACACTTGCCCGCCGCTGGCGTGGTGGACGTGCGGCAAGGGACGGAAGCCCATCGGAAAGAGATCGCGCTGCTTGATCTCCTGCGGCGACAACGCCGCAAGCATCTCCCAAGTCATCCCTGCGGGCAGCCGCACCCGAACGCCCTGCTGAACCGCCTTGCGTCCCCCGGACATCAGAACGTCCGAAGGATCGTCACGCAGGTCGTAGCGTTCTTCAAGCAACTGTTGCTGCCGCTGCATCACCTCGGGCTTGGCGGCCTCGTCTTTGGCCTTCATCGACTCGAAGCTCTCGTCGATCTTCGCCGGCATGTACGTCTGGTCCGGCAAATCGACCTCGTCGGCCGTCGCCGCACTGGGTGCCAGCACCACCGCCCACGACACAAAGGCAACGATCAACCAATGGATACGGTGCGTTCGATTCCAGCTTTTCAACATGATAAACTCCGTTTGGTGGTGAGGATGGGGCTCGCCTGCAACGAGTGCAAATGGAATGGCCCGTACGATGTTCGGCGGGCGAACGGGGCCGATTAGCGTTCTTGAGAGCAATTCGCGTACCAACACGTAGAATGCCGGGTTGCCGCTTCGTGCGGCGTCGTAAGGCGATCGCCGATTTGCGATCCTTAAGAACGCGTGAAGAAGCGTTCCTTAGGATGCCGATCGCAGCCCCGGGCATCGTGCCCTGCCCGCGGTGACGCGCCGCCGATGCCTGCGACAAACTGGCCGAATCACCGACAATCTGTCGCACGGCGCTCGATTCGCATGAAGGGAACCATCCAGCCAGCGTAGGGCTCGACCAACTCGCAGCCGTTCGCTTGATTCGTGATGCCGCGATGACCGCACGGCCCGTTTACTCCAGGACGGCACGCCGGTTGCACGCAGGTTCGAGCGTACTACGGAACCAAGTTTCACGAGAAAATCGGAGGAAGAAAACAGTGGTCATTCGCAAGGTGCATCTGGAAAAGAGTGGCGACGGGTTCGCCATCCCGAAGATCGAGTTGGAAACCGAGGCCGATGTGCCGGGCGTCGACGAAGAGACTTTCCAGCGTATCGCCCAAGCTGCCAAACAGGGCTGCCCGGTATCGAAAGTGCTTTCCGGAGCCGACATTACGCTGAATGCCAAACTGGTTCGCAGCAAGGAATGAACATGACCGAGATCGAAAAACAACCGATTGATCCGCACTTCGGCCAACGGCGCGAGCGAATCGCCACCATGGTGCTGGCGCAGCTTGTCGGCGCCCAGGGGAAGTTCCAGGCCGAGCAAATCGCCATCGCGCTGGAATCCGCCGACGCCTTGATTCGGGCGCTGGATTCGGAAGGGGTGTGAGAACGCTTGTCGGCTGAGCCGCGCTGGGCGAAAACGAAACGGTTCCGTCAACGGAACTCCCGTCGGAACCGCCATGCGCCCAGCGCAAACAAGCCGGCTCCAATCACCACCAAGGCCAGGACCGAATCCCACAGCGTCGCAAGGGGTGCGCCCTCCAGCAGCAGCCCGAACGATACGTTCAGGTAGTGGTACATGGGAGACAAGAGCATCAGCGGCTTCAGCAGTGTCGGCATCGACTCCAGAGGCGTGATCGTTCCGGCAAACAGGTTCATCGGTGGCATGACCAGCAACGACAGAAAACCCACCTGCGCCAGGTTACGGCTGAACGTGGCGATCAACAGCCCGATTCCGGACGCATTGACGGCGAACACTGCGCTGAGCGCCAGATAAGCGAACACGTTGCCGTGCAAAGCGACCCCTAACACCCCTCGCACAACGACCAGCAGCGCGACGGTGGTCGCGGCGAGAACAATGCAGGTCATCGGCAGCACCTTCGACAGCATGATCTGCACGGGGGTCAAGGGCGAAACGAGCAACTGCTGGATCGTACCGCGCTCACGCTCCCGCGCCATGGCGCTGGCCGGCAACAGCATAGAAAACAGCAGGCTCATGCGGGCGATCTGTTCCAGGGCGCGGAAAGGTTCATCGCGCAGGTTCGGATTGAACCAGAATCGCTGCCGGAGCTCTACCTTCGGCACGTTCGGCGTGCGCCGCTGCCGGTCCTGCTCGTCCAAAAACCGTCGTACGATCCGTTCCCCGTACGACGAACTCATGAAGGCTACGTGCGAATTCGACGCGTCGACCAGCATCTGCACGTCGACGGTCCGCCGACGGCGAAGAGCGTCCTGGAACCCCTCGGGGATATCGAGGACCACCATCGCGTCCCTGCCGTCGAGTTGTCGGATCGCCTCTCGGTCGGCATGAATCTGGCCTTGCATTCGGAAATAGGGTTCGCGGAAGCCATGCAGCAGTTCACGCGACGTGCGCGTCCGATCGTGGTCCATGGTCACCGTCGAGGCGTTTCGCAACTGGGTGCTCACCACCGTCGACGCGGCAATAATCGAGAGCGTGAAGGCGTATATGAGAAACAGGACCAAAACGGGATCGCGGAAAAACTGCAAGAATTCCTTGCGCGAGAGCATGGCCAACTGCCGCAGATACTCGCCGGTTTCCTGGAACATCACGAATCCTCCTGGGGGTAGATAGGGTCTATCGTTTCGGCCGCTTGGTAAATTGCCACCATCCGATCGACAGCAGGATAGCCGCGTAAACGCCCAGCGTGGCGATCTCGAGCCAGATGGCCCGGAAGCCCAGCCCCTTCAAAAACGACGCCTGGGCAATGAGGTTGAAATAAGTAGCCGGTAGCAGCCGCGACTGGAATTGGCCGGCCGTTCCCAAAGAATCCAGGGGCGTGAATACGCCGGAGAACAGGACCGCCGGAACCAGCGTCAGGACGATCATCACCAGAATGGCCGCAATCTGCGACCGGACCAATAACGACACGATCAGTCCCAGACCCGTCGTGCAGAGGCAAAACAGGACCAGGGCCGTCAGGAATGCCAGCGGGCTGCCCCGGAACGGCACACCGTACAACAGCGTGACGATGCCCCAAAGCAGCAATCCGTTCAACACGGCCAGGATCCAGTACGGGATCGCTTTGCCCGCCAGGAACTCGGCGGGCGTCAAGTTCGAGGCATACACATTGTCGATCGCCCCGCTCTCCTTCTCACGCACGATACTAACGGCGGTCAGCAGCGGGAGGGTGAACATCAGGATGATCATCATCAGGCCGGGGACAATTCCCCACCGGCTGTCCAGCGGTTCGTTGTAGAAGAACCTCGCCTGCAATTGGACGGGCGCGAGGCGGCCTTCCGCCGTCGGCCGCGAAAGCCCCTCACGCCTCGCAAGGTGCTGGGCGGCCAGTTCTTGCGAAAAGGCGGCGGTGGTGGCCTGGACGTAGCCGCCCACCGTCTCCGCCGGCTGCACGACCGTGCCACTGACCACCGACTGGACGGCAACCGTCCGGCCGTGCCGCAGGTCGCTTTGGAAGCGGGGGGGGATGACCACGACCACCCGCACCCGCTCGGCCGTGATCAACGGATCGATTTGCCGCTCGCGTTGCAGGTAGCCTCGAAAGTCGAAATACCGGGAGCCGATGAACTTATGCGCGTATTCCCGACTCAAGGGTGTGCGATCGTGGTCGAGGATGGCAATGGGGACGTCCTCCATGTCGGTCGTCAATCCGTACCCCAGCGTGAGCATCAGGGTAGCGGGAACGACGATGGCCAGGACGGAGAACAGGCGGTCGCGCAGGATTTCGCGTGACTCCTTCCGAGCCAAGGTGGCAACGCGTTGAAGATTCATGGCATGGTTCCTCCTCACATAGGGTCGTCGGTCGCTGCGCCGCGGTTGGACGCCGTCACGTGATGCACGAACACATCTTGGACCGTCACGTCGCCTTGGCTCATTTCCGTCACGCGGATACCGGCCTCGTCCAACGGCTGGCGAATTTGCTTTTCATCGTGCCGATGATCGCGCGACAGCAGCCGCACGCTGCGTCCTTGCAGGACCACGTCGTCAAAGCCCGCCCGGCGCAGCACGTCGAGCGCGGCCAGCGGATCGTCCGTTTCGACCAGCAACGGGGTACCAGCTTCGGACGCTACGTCTTTCCGCAGTTGTTCGGGCGTTCCCAGGGCGATCAGCGCGCCGTCGTGCATCAGGCCAAGATGGTCGCAGTGTTCGGCCTCGCTCATGTAGTGCGTGGTGACCAGGATGGCAACTCGCCATTGGCGCGCCAGCCGGACAAGAATCTCCCAGAACTGGCGTCGGCCCACAGGATCGACCCCGGAGGTGGGTTCATCCAGGAACACGACCTGCGGCCGATGGACCAGGGCGCAGCCCAACGCCATTCGCTGGCGAGCGCCCATCGGCACAGCGTTAGTGCGTTTATGCGCCATGCCCGTCAATCCGGCCAACTGCAAGACCCAGCGGCAACGTTGGCGGAGTTCCCGCCGGGGTACCCGGTAGACGGTGGCGTAAAGAGCCACGTTTTCCAGAACGCTCAAATCGGGATAAAGGGAAAAGGTCTGGGCCATATAGCCGATCCGTTGCTTGACGTGCAGCGGGACGCCGTGGATGTCGGCCCCGGCCACGCGCCCGGAGCCTCCGGTGGGCGGCAGCAGGCCGGTCAGCATCTTGATGACGGTCGTCTTGCCCGCCCCGTTCGGCCCGAGCAAACCAAAAATCTGGCCGGGAGCAATGGAAAAGCTGACGTCGTCGACCGCCCGAAAATCGCCGAACTGGCGGATCAGGCCACTCGCTTCGACCGCCCCGTCTTCGTCCACCCGCCGTTCCGGCGGCACTTGTTCGCCAATGAGTTCGGCCAGCTCCGTCGCAGGCTCCGGTTCGGTCCGGCGCCGAGGAAAAACCGCGCGCACCAGCCGGACTGCCCAACGGTCGTTCGGCGGGCTCGACGGCCTGTCGTGCTCCTGGTCTTCATTCGTTGTCTCGTGTTCCGGACGGCGGCAAATGAGCGTCACCAGCGCATCCTCCAAGTCGGCGTGCAGGGTGCGGACCTCCTGCACGTCCATGCCTTCGAGCGTCTCCTCCACTTGCCGTCGGGCATCGGCCGGATCGTCGCCCCGCACCAGCACGTGCAGTTCCGACCCCATAATCTGGACGTGCCGGAACTGCTTTTTCAAACGGTTCAAGGCAGCCATTTGCTCGCCCGTTCGGATGCCTACCTTGGTTTCGTGGACTTCTGACAGCACGTCCTCCCGGCTGCCCTGCCGCAAGATCGTGCCGTCCACCATCAGTGCCAGACGCGCGAAGTAGGATGCTTCGTCCATGTACGCGGTCGAAACCAGGGTGGTCATCGACCGTTCGGCGACCAACTGCGTGAGGATCGACCAGAAATCGCGGCGCGACAACGGGTCGACTCCGGTGGTCGGCTCGTCCAGCACGAGCAGTTCAGGATAGTGGATCAGGATGCAGATCAGCGCCAGCTTTTGCTTCATGCCGCCGGAAAGTTGCTTGACGGTCCGGTTGGTGAACGGTGTCAATCGTGTTACTTCCAGCAGTCGCCGCTTGCGTTGTTTCAGCTCGTCGGGCGGAAGGGAACGCAGATTCGCGAAGTAATCGACGTTTTCCTCCACCGACAATTCGCGATAGAGATTGTTGCCCAACCCTTGAGGCATCCAGCCCAGCCGGCTCTTGATGGATTCGGCGGACCGATCGGAATCGATGGTGCTGCCCATCACGTGAATGTGTCCACCGTCGTGTTGCAGCACCCCGGCAACGCAACGCAGCAGGCTGCTCTTGCCGGCGCCGTCCGGTCCGACGAGACCCAGGATTTGTCCCCGCGGCACGTCCAGATCGACGCCCCCCACGGCATGCTCCTTCCCGTACCATTTTTCGAGCCCACGTACCCGTACCACGGCTTCCGCCTGCCCGTCATCGTTGCTCTTGGGCTGCTCTTCTACCATCGCGGCGCCCTCCATTCGACGTTTTCTTTCCAACGGAGGACGGCGTCGGCGGGCAAGCCGGGCCTCAGCCGGTGCTCCGGATTGTCTTCTACGTAGAGCTTCACTGCGAAGACCATCTTCACTCGCTGCTCGAACGTTTGCACTTCTCGCGGTGTGAACTCGGCGCGCGACGCAATGTGGCCGACGGTGGCCGGGTAGGGCTCGTCGGGAAATGCGTCGGTATAAACTCGGGCGGGCGCGCCCAGAAAGAGCTTGCCCACGTGCTGTTGGGGAATGTAGGCGCGGAGATAGAGACGGTCGAGGTCGACCAGATCGTACAGAGGCGTCCCGGCGACGATCACTTCGCCAGGCTCGGCAATCCGCGTGACGATCGTGCCATCGACGGGCGCGACGACCGTCAGGTCTTCGAGCACGCTGCGCGCCTCGTCCAGCATCGCCTCGGCTTCCGCCCGGCGCGCACGGCTTTCTTCGACCGTGGCTTCTGCCCGCGACACCTCCGCCCGGAGCCGTTGAACGTCGGCCTCCCGCGCAACGATCCGGTCGGGGCCCAGCCGAGCCTCGGCCACGTGCTGCTCGGCGCTGCTCACGGCGGCCCGTGCCGTAAGCACGCCGTTGCGCGATTCGATCCAGGCCAATTCGGCTTCGTCGCGTTGTTCGTCGGTCACGGCGTCGCGTTGATGCAAATTCGCAATCCGCTCGTAGTCGCGGCGACTCTTCTGCTCGGCGGCCTCCGCCGTGGTGTATTCGGCGCGGGCGTGTTCCAACTCGGCATCGGCCATCTCGACTTGCAACGGTACTTCCTGACGCAGCACTTCCAGCGACTTTTCGCCGGCGTCCAGCTTGGCATGCCCCACCGCATGCTCTGCCTCCGCTCGGCGGACGGTCGCGTCGGCGGCAGCGAGTGCCTTCTCCGCCTGGACCACCCGAGCGCGAACGGCCCGATCGTCCAGGCGAGCCAGGACCTGGTCCGCCTCGACAAGATCGCCCTCTCGGACCTTCATTTCGACGATCCGGCCCGACACATCGGCGGCGATGGTGATCTGGTCCCCCTCGATCCGGCCGCTCGCCTGGATCAGGCCTTCCGGTAGTTCATCCTCGTGGCTCCATAGCCAATAGATCGCGCCGCCAAGGGCGGCGAGCAGCGTCAGAACAATCGCAAACTTTTTCATGGCAGGAATTACGGCGAGCCAAGCTCCCCGTCCTCCTCTTCGATCTCATTCGGTTCTACCGCCGTTTCGGCCCAGAACACCTTGTCGGGCCCTGGTGCCTCCCCCGTTCCGAGTGCACTCAAAACTGCGTCAGACTGGCGTCGGAGTCCGACACCCTGTCGTGGGTCTGATGCCTGTTCGGCGCCGACATGGACCCTGTCGTCACGGATGCTCGCGAACCGCGTCGGCCGAACGGCTGTGGAACAAATCACGCCCACAACGTCTGCACATCCGTCGGCAGATTACTTTTGACGTGCTCGATCTCGCCAGCCGTGATACGAGTGCTAAGCATCTTGAACACTGCCCGAGTCGCCTCACCCGGATCGCCATCGATCGGTGTCAGATTCCGCGAAACACGCTCAAGAAAAGAGGCCAGATCTCGCTCGTTGGTGGGCGTCTTGGACGGATTCCATCCTTCGTAATAGAAACCTCGGATCAGCGTCGGCAACTGGGCTGCCAGGTCCGTCGCTTCTTCCACGGTCAAGCGATCTCGCAAGGCCATCAGCACCGCGCGAAGAACACGATAGGCTTGCTGAGAATCGTCGCGGCCCATCTGGGTGGAAAGTTCCTTCAGCCAATCGTTTGTCGTTTGCAGCGTACTCTGGAATGCAGGAATATCTGCCGCGCTCATGTTCATCTCCCTTTCTGATACATGGGTTTCTTCTTTGCCGTTTTCCAGACGTTTTCTGTCAGGGCTGTAAAAGCAGTCTGCAAATTGTGAGCCGAAAAGCAGAAAAACCGTCTTGCGGGGCTTCGACCGTAGGAACCACTGCATCGTGCGAGCGTCCGGTGCCAGCCGATCGGGTATCGCGGAACGAACCGCTTTGGCACGGATGTTGCTACCCCTTCGTGTTGCTACGTCTTCGTGTGGTAGCGACAAACCAAGGGCACGTTGCCCAGTCGCCAGACTTTGAAGTTGCGCATTTCCGCCGAAAGTAGCCGAATTCCCGAGAATTTGGGCGGTCGCGAGCAGGAGGAATCGGTCATGAACAAGCATCACGTCAAACAGCCCTATATGCCGACAAGGGAACAGATTCAGCGTTTGTGCAAGAAGATCCAGCGTTCGTGGAGTGAGCATCAGCGGCGCGAACGTGAAGTCCCCAAGACTCGAGAACTGCAAGTGCCTTGCTATTCGGTATCGCATCTCGCCGTCGACGTGCCTGGTCTTGAGGACGAGAGAGAAACGACGCTGTACTGACATGGACACAAGAGATGCATACGAAAGGGGTAGGCGGACCATGAACACTTACGAACGGTCCCTGAACATCGTCGTGACTCGGATCATGAAGGAGGACGCCCGAGGCCGACAGGAACCGGACCCTCGGTTACTGCGGGCCTTAAGGCGGCTCGCCAATATGTCTTCAAGCACAGCAGGGCCCATGCAGAGTTGTCCGCGACAAGATGCCGCAAAAGGCCCAATACCTACTACGACAGAAAACACCAAGTCGTCCTGTCTTAGCGAACAAGGCAGCGTTGACAAACGTTAAGCACCGT
>REEF01000484.1 GCA_007695205.1 Planctomycetaceae bacterium | reverse complement strand
GGTAGCCTTGCATGGGTGACGCGGGCGGGGTCGGGAGTCGTTTTCGGGCAACGATTATCCAAATAGAGCACGCTTTCTTCGAAAACGACTCCCGACCCCTTCGGCGAAACGCGATACTCATTCATTTGCCGTTCCTTAGCCGAACAACTGCAGCAACGTGCCGATATCCTTGATGCTCAAGATCAGGATCAAGCCCAGCAGGAACGCGACGCCCATGATGGTCAACAGCATCTGCAGTCGTTCGTCGACCGGTTTGCCTCGAATGCCCTCGGCGATCAGAAAGACCATATGGCCGCCATCCAACGCCGGGATCGGCAAAAAGTTCAGGACGGCCAGATTGGCGCTCAGCAGCGTCAGGAAGATCAGGAGTTGCGAGAACCCCTCGGCCGCTTCGTAACCGGCGACCGTGGCGATGGTGATCGGGCCGCCCAGGTTTTGCCAGGAGACTTGCCCGATCAGCAGACCTCGCAGTACACGGATCACCTGGGTGACACTCTCCCACGTTTCGCGAAAGCCCAGCCGCCAGGCTTCGTTCCAAGTGCCAGCGCTGCGGATGTCGCTCAGACCGGTCAGCAGCAAACCTCGCGACGCGTTGTACCACTGGTCCGATCGCTCGGCCATCATCGTCACCGAGATCGGCTCGAGCGAATCGCGGAGCAACGAGAGGTGAATCTCGGTACCCGGGACCGCACGTTGCAAGAACATCGAATGCACGTACTGCCATGCGGGCAGCGCGCGGTCCAGATACACGGTTGCATCGTATCCGGGAAAGAGCTTCTTGATCTCTTCCAATCGATCCTGGTCGTCCAGTTCCATGCGAAACGTCAGGATTTCGTCCCCCGGCCGCACCCCGGCTCGATCCGCCGGTCCGTCTGGCCGGACTTCGGCCACCGTGTTGGCCAGCGGCAGGGCGATGCCCAGGCTTTCGATCGGCAGCATGGCTCCGTAAAACAGCGAATCGCCCGGCGTTTGCGGAAGCTCCGGGCTCAAACGTATGGTTTGCGACTGGCCGCCGCGCTGTACCTGGATCTCGATCTCCTGGTCGACGTATTCCAGCAAGCGTTGCGGCAGGGTCAGCGGATCGCCCACCGGTTGGTCGGCGATCGCCATCAAGCGGTCGCCCGTTTCCAGCCCGGCTCGGGCCGCCGGCGTACCCGGCCGCACTCCGGCGATCGGTCCAACCTGCATTGTCATGCCCAGCTCGATCATCGGACTGGGCGGCAGAACCACCTCGAATTCCTCTGGCACGGATTGGGCTGACGAGCCCAGATCCGTGGTGGTTCGCTGGACGGTCAGTGTCACCGGCTGAGTCATCCGAGCGGCTAATACGGCTTCCAGTGGCGTCGCGAAAATCTTGCCCATCCTGGCATCTCGAGCCAACGGGACCCCATCGATGGCCACGATCTCGTCGCCGCTTTGAAGCTGGTCGAACGCCGGGTCGTCCAGACGAAATGTCTCGGCCGCCCCCACAGGGCTCAACTGCGTGGTCTTGATCGAGGTAATGCCCAACGAAGCCATCGGCGGCATCTGGTTCAACGCCTGCTCGCGGATCGACGCCCGCACCCGGTCCCCTTCGTCCAGCGGGTCGGCACGAAACGCCTGTTGGGCCGACTGCAGACGATTCTCCGGCTGGATCCTCATCCAATCCGCCTGGCTCGACCCCGCAGGTCGCACCAGCAATTCCATGGGCGTCTGGCCGCCGTTGAGCAACACTTGCGGCATCAGATCGCGGCGGAAACGAAGATGCTCGTCCGGCTGCCAACGGCGATCGATCTGCAGCACCTGGTCCTCTGATCGCATGCCTTCGCGCCAGGCGGGCGAGTTCGCGATGGTTTCGCCGATGATACACGGCACATAGCGGACGCCCATCGTATAGGCCAATGCGGCGAACACCACGGCGAAGATCAGGTTCATCACCACGCCCGCCGAGATGATAATCATCCGCTGCCAGACCGGCTTGGCCGGATAACTGCGAGGATCCAGCTCGAACGGCTGGTCGGCCGCATCGGCGTCCGAGTCGCCGGGAGCTTGGCTTTCGGTCGGCGAGTCCCCCGCGTCGGGCGCGCTGCCATCGGTCGCAGCCGATGGGCCGGACGCCGGAGTGTCCGCATCCCCCTTGGGGACGCGGATCCGCTCGTTTTCCCGTGCCTGACCGCTGGGATTATCGTCCTGGCCCAGCATTTTGACATAACCACCCAGCGGCAAACTGCCGATGCCATATTCGGTCTCACCCCACTGAAAACGGCACAACGCTGCCGGCAACTTCAGCGGACCCAAGCTCATCGGAACATCGAATCCGACATAAAACTTCTCGCATTTCACTCCACATGCTTTGGCCGCCAGGAAATGTCCCAGCTCGTGGACAAAAATAACAAACCCCAAGGTCAAGGCGACCGAACCGATCACCCAAGCATAAGAACCGACGGCCGATAGCAATCCACCTGTTTCCGCAATTAGATACCAGTCCACGTTGTGATTTCCCTCCTTGCCCAAGCATCCAACTTCCACAACTCGTCCAACGACGGGCTTGGGTCAAAATGATGATGTTCCAACACTGCCCGGCAAGCCGGAACGATGTCAGTAAAGCGGATTTGGCCCGCTAGAAATGCTTCCACCGCAGCCTCGTTGGCCGCGTTCAAGACCGCCCCGGAAGTTCCGCCCAGCCGAGCCACCTCGTGCCCCAACGTCAATGCCGGAAAACGCTGCTCGTCGGGCGGAGACAGATCCCACGTAAAAGCCTCTGTCCAGTCAAACTTGTCCGATGGGCACTCGACCCTTTCCGGGTAAGTCAAAGCATACTGGATAGGCAGTTTCATGTCTGGAGGACTCAACTGAGCCACCACCGAACCATCTCGGAATTCCACCAGAGAATGGATCACGGATTGGGGATGGATGACGACTTGGATCTGGTCCGGGTCCAGTCCGAACAGCCAGCGGGCTTCGATGATCTCCAACGCCTTGTTCATCATGGTGGCCGAATCCACCGTAATCTTTGGCCCCATCAGCCAAGTAGGGTGGTTTAAGGCCTGATCGACCGTCACCTGGTCCAACTGTTGCCGAGTGAACTCGCGAAATGGCCCGCCACTGGCCGTCAACACGACTCGCCGTAAATCCTCGCGGCGACCGGCTTGCAGAGCCTGGAACACCGCGCTGTGCTCACTGTCGATCGGCAGGATCGTCGCGCCGCATCGCGCCGCTTCGGCCATAACTAAAGGGCCAGCCATCACCAGCGTTTCCTTGTTCGCCAGCGCCAGCGTCTTGCCGCTCTGCACCGCATGCCAAGCACCGGTCAACCCGGCGCTTCCGACGATCGCGGCAACGACCACATCGACGTCCGGATGCGTGACGACTTGACGCAAACCATCGATGCCCACCAGCAATTGAGTCTGATCCGGCAACCGGCTCCAGTCAGCGCGCTGGGCAGACGAACCATCGGTGGCAATCGCCCATCGAGGCCTGAACCGACATGCTTGGGCAACCAATTCCTGGCAGCTCTGGTGAGCGGTTAGAGCCAGAACGTTCAGCCGTTGAGGCAGGGAATCCACTACCTCCAAAGTGCTGCATCCGATGCTGCCGGTCGAGCCGAGTATGGCAAGGTTACGTATACTGCGACTCATAATGCGCCGAAATCAGACCAAAGGGCCGTGTCGAGGGGGCAGCGGTTGTCAAATTATGCTAAGCAGGCAACAATTCATCATCAGGTTGACTTGCATGCCTCATTTCGCCCCTACTCGCAACGAGGCTGACGTGCGTCTAGACTTCCTCCAGGCAAGGCATTCTAAGTCGGCTTGTTTGCTTGGGCAAGCCTAATGCCCGATGATTCGGGCCGGACGTGGCCAAGAGATCCAAGCATACCTGCCCCAGAACCACTAGCTTGCAATGAAGACCTCCTCCCAAAAGTTGGTTTTTAACGCGCGACAGCAAAGAGACTTCAAGCATGAGACAAGAGAACGAGCCTTCGCGGAAGACACACGAGTCGAAGGGTCCCGTGGGTAACCGAAACATCGTCTGGTACTTGGTAATCGCCGGTTTGGGGATCGTCGCGGTAACCATGCTGTTGGCTCAGAATGCCGTCCTGGAGATTTCGTACTACGATTTCCAGCGTCTGATCGAAGCCAGTCGGCGAGATGAGACGGGCGAGTTGGTGGAGGGAACGGGGTACATCGATGTGCGAGTCGAGTTGGGCGAGGACAAGGTGCGGATCGATCGCTACCAGAACTTGCGGAATCTACGCAACGGCACGTCGACGCTGACCGGCAAGATCGACCGGATCGTCAATTACCAGCCGGTCGAGACGGTATTGGATGAATCGCTGGCTGCAGAGGCGGCCGATTCGCGGACGGCGGTGAACCAGCATCAGCCGGGGATCGCGTTCCGAACGTACAAGCCGGCATCGGATCAAGAGGAGTATGGTCTGTTGGAGAAGTTGCGTGCTTACCATATCGAGCACAGCAATGAACCGGGGCCCAGCTTGTGGCGTGCGTACATTCCCTTGATGTTGATCACCGGGCTGTTTGTGCTGCTGTTCATCATCATGATGCGGCGGTTAAGCGGCGCCGGTTCGCCCATGTCGTTTGGGCGCAGCCGCGGACGGTTGTATGCCCAGGAGGACATCGGCTTGTCGTTCGACGCTGTCGCCGGGATCGACGAAGCGGTGGAAGAGGTTCGCGAAGTCGTCGATTTCTTGCGTTCGCCCGAAAAATACCAAAAATTGGGCGGCCGAATCCCCAAGGGGGTCCTGCTGGTCGGCCCGCCGGGCACCGGGAAGACCTTGCTGGCCAAAGCGATCGCCGGCGAGGCGGGGGTGCCTTATTTCAGTTTGTCAGGCAGCGATTTTGTCGAAATGTTTGTGGGGGTGGGAGCGGCCCGAGTGCGCGACATGTTCCAGCAGGCCGAAGCCAAAGCGCCCTGTATCATCTTTATCGACGAACTGGATGCGTTGGGCAAGAGCCGCGGCGGCAGCATGATCGGCGGCCATGACGAACGGGAACAGACGCTGAACGCTCTGCTGGTCGAAATGGATGGATTCGAGTCGAACACCAGCGTGATCGTCGTCGCGGCAACCAACCGCCCCGAAACGCTGGACCAGGCCCTGCTGCGGCCCGGGCGTTTCGATCGCACGGTGCTGGTCGACCGTCCGGACATCGCCGGCCGCGAACATATCCTGAAGGTTCACGTCAAAAGCGTCAAACTGGACGCGTCGGTGGATCTGCATCGAGTCGCCGCGATCACGCCCGGCTTCGTCGGGGCCGACCTGGCGAATCTGGTCAACGAGGCCGCCTTGCTGGCGGCTCGTAAAGAAAAATCAGCGGTGGGCATGTCGGAATTCAACGAAGCGGTCGAACGGGTCACCGCCGGACTGGAAAAAAAACAGCGAGTGATGAGCGACGAGGAAAAGCATCGCGTGGCGTATCACGAGGCCGGTCATGCGCTGGTGGCCTGCAGCTTGCCCAACACCGATCCGGTACACAAGGTCTCGATCATCCCTCGAGGGATTGCCGCGCTGGGCTATACCATGCAACGTCCCGAGGGCGACCGGTTCCTGATGACGCAGACGGAACTGGAGAGTCGCATCCAGGTGCTGCTCGGCGGAACCCTGGCCGAAGAGCTGATTTTCGAGGATATCTCGACTGGCGCTCAAAACGACCTGGAACGGGCGACCGAAATCGCCCGCAGCATGGTGACGGATTTCGGTATGAGCCGATTAGGCCGAGTCAACTATCGAGAGAGCAACCGCAGCGCGTTCTTGGCCTCGGCTGCCGAAGATCGACCGCGATCGCACAGCGAAAAGACGGCCCGAGAAATCGACGAAGAGATACGCCGCATTGTCGACGAAGCGATCGAGAAAGTGCGCCGTATCCTCGAGACACGTCGCAAGGCGCTGGAAGCCATGACCCAGCGGCTGATCGAAGTCGAGTCGATCGATTCGGAGGAATTGGGCGAGATCATCGAGCATCACTCGCCCAGCCCCCGTATCGTCCCCGGTACGCAAGCGGCCCCTCGCCCCGAGCCCCGCCCCGAAATTCGGCCCGCTACCGCTGCCGAGGCGAATCAGGTCGACCAGCGGAGTTGATCCCAGGCTCCCGTGCTTGCATACTGGGCCGTTTCGGGGTAAGATAATCAAGACTTCGGTGTCTGATGATTTGTCGACTGTGATATCGCCGGACGGACGGGCCTGTTGTAAAACGGAATTCATTCCGTTCCGAGCGGAGTGACTTCCGTTCTGCTTTTGGTTGCGGCCAGCGGGTGCGTTAGGGGGGGGGATTTCTATGTTTCCAAATCCAGAGCTATTCAGGCCTCCCTCCAGTTCACCACCGTCGACAGATGATCTGGCAGTTTGGCTGACCGATCTGCCGGAGTCTGCTCTGCCGCCAAGCGGTTCGTCATGGATGTGGGAAGCGGTCAAGGAGAAAAAGCTGACCGCCTATCAAGCTCGCGAAATCGATGCGGGACGCGGCAAGCAACTGGTGCGGGGCAACTACGTGATCCTGGACCGGATCGGGCATGGCGGGATGTCGGTCGTGTTCAAGGCCAGGCACCGGCAGATGGAACGCATCGTGGCCTTGAAGATGATCTCGCCCCAGATCGCCGCCTCGCCGCAGGCACTGGCTCGCTTCCAGCGGGAAGTCTGCTTGGCCGCGAAACTGCATCATCCCAACATCGTGACCGCGTATGATGCGAACCAAGCGGGTGGGACGCAGTTCCTGGTCATGCAATACGTGGGCGGTGTCGATCTGGCGACATTGGTCCGCCGGCATGGGCCCCTGTCGATCGACCAGGCCCTGGCGTGCCTGATGCAAGTCGCCTGCGGACTGCAATACGCGCACCAGTTGGGGATCGTGCATCGGGACATTAAGCCCAGCAACCTGTTGTTGGACCAGCAGGGAACCGTCAAGATCCTGGACATGGGATTGGCTCGCATGGATTCTCAAGCCGATGATCAGGACCCGCTGACCGAAACCGGCCAGATTTTGGGCACCGTGGACTATATGGCGCCCGAGCAAACGGTCGATACCGGTCGAGCCGACCCTCGATCCGATCTCTACAGCCTGGGAGCCACCTTCTGGTATCTGGTGACGGGCCAGTCCATGTTCGCAGGTCGAACGGTGACCGGCAAGTTGCTGGCGCACCAGTGGCAGCCCTCAGCCAGGTTGAGCGAAGTGTGTCCCGATGTATCGCAATCGGTCGAGGATGTTTTCGCCCGCCTGGTGGCGAAGAACGCCGAGGATCGCTATCCGTCGGCGGCCGAGTTGATCGAGGATCTGAAGCGGTGCATTTCAAAGCCCGAGGCTCTCCAGCCACTGGTTGCCGCCATGGAGCCGCACGGTGATCACGACGACGTATCGTTCTGGCTTGGCGAAAGGCCCGCGGGATGTACCCGCAGCGGTTCGCCTCCTGCGCCACCGATGGACTCGCCGATCGAAACCAAGGCGTTCCCCGAAGTCCGGGTCGATCTGCAACCAACGCCCGCCAGGTCGTTTCCGGAGAGTGACACCGAGCTGAGGCCCAACGAGGAACTCGTCCAGCTACCGATATCCGACCGACGAGATTCTTCTGCGACGCGGTGGCGGCATCCCAAGCTGCTGGCAACTGCCGCAGCCGGAGCGATCCTCCTATTGTTGCTGAGCACTTGGTTGATCGTTCGAGACCACGAGGGACGAGAAGTTGCTCGATTTCGCGTGCCCGACGGTGGCAGCGTAATCACGCAAACATCCGCAGGCGTACCCACCCCGATCCTGCCAGAAAAGCTGGTACCCTCGAAGGACCCCAGCACACCGGCGACCGATTTCGACTGGAACTTACCACCGGGCTCACCGCCGCCAGCGATCGCTCCCTTGGATGAGCAGAGGGCCGCCCAGATCCAGCAGGCCTGGGCCGATTATCTAGGAGTTCCCGTGACATTCACCAATGCCATCGGCATGGAATTCATGCTGATCCCGCCCGGCGAATTCGAGATGGGTTCGACCGAAGCCCAAGTCGCCCAGATGATGGAACAAGCACGGGCTGCCGACCAGACCGATTGGTATATCGACCTGTTGGCGTCCGAAACGCCGCGGCACCGCGTGCGGATCACCCGGCCGTTCTACCTGGGCCGGTTCGAAGTCACCCAAGCTCAATACGAACGGATGATGGGCGTCAATCCGAGCCAATTCCAGGGCGATCCGAATCTGCCGGTCGAAAGTGTCTCTTGGTTCGATGCGCGTGCCTTTCTTCGCAAGCTGGACGAACTGCCGCAGGATCAAGGTCCGTATGGCCGCTATCATCTGCCGACCGAGGCTCAATGGGAATACGCATGCCGTGCGGGCAGCACGACCGATTACAGCTTTGGGGATTCCGCTGATATATTGGGCGAATACGCCTGGTACAGCGGTAACTGGGGCGGCAGCACACATCCGGTGGGCATGAAACTTCCCAACGCTTGGGGGTTGCACGATATGCATGGGAGCGTGCGCGAGTGGTGTCAGGACTTGTTCTGCCAGGACTACTACGCCACGTCACCAGGCATCGATCCGACGGGCCCTGCCTCGGGGACGCAACGTGTCTATCGAGGCGGCAGTTGGGACGGTGGCCCCCAGGGTCGACGATCAGCCTTCCGCAACCGTTTCCCTGCCCATGACCCCCATGGTGCGCTGCTGGGATTCCGCGTCGTCATGTCCATCGCATCGGACTGAAAAAGACGGAGCTGGAAAAGAACGTCGGCACGCGACTAGATTTCTCCCCTCCGTTTGCTCTATACTCTTGGCCTGCGATGATTTTCTTCCGTTTTTTGGGGCCATGACGTTTTCGATCGCTCCGCCGTCGACGGTTGGCGGAATTCGATGCGAAGGCGACTCGGTTTTGAAAGGGCTTGGACGATGATTTCTTGGCCGTTCCCGCGATGCATGAACCGTTGCTTCCGAGGTCGGTGGCTGATGGCCGCCTGGCTTCTCTGGTGGCTGGGCTCGTCGAACGCCTTGCCGGCAGCATCGAACCAGCCGGACGATGCGCCCGCCATCTACCCGGGTGACATGGTGATCGTGACCCAGGAAGGTGTAGAGTTGGGCGTCCGTGACCAGGCCTCCATCGTCCTGAAGATCGGCGATCGGATTCGGGTCACCGAGGTGCGGGGGGTCTGGATCGGTGGGCATGCAACGGTGGACGGCCAGAAATACACGGGCTGGGTCAACCGTCGCGAAATCAAGCTGGCGGGCGCTGAACCGCGTCCGGTGGCTCCGATCGAATCCCCGTCGCGGCCGGATGATCCCCAGGCGGTCCGGGCGTTGGAGGCGTTGAATGTCCGGTTCATCAAGAACCCGCAGGGCCACGTGGTTCTGGCCGATGCGACCGAATCGGAACTGGACGATTCCGGGATGGAACATTTCCGCGGCCTGCCTCATCTGGCTTTCCTGGACGTCAGCTTCCGTCCGATCTCCGACGAAGGATTCGCTCACCTGACCGATTCGCAGGTCCTGCAGGAACTGTACGCGGTCGATACGCAGATCACCGATGCCGGCCTGGAGCACGTGGCCAAGCTGCAAAATCTGGAGATTCTGGCGTTGGCCAACACGGCCGTCACGGGGGCCGGATTGATCGAGCTGCAGAAGCTGCCCGTCCTGCAAGCCCTGAATCTTGCCGCCTGCCAGGTAGGCGATGACGACCTGAGCCCCTTGTCCGCCATGCCTCAGTTGGAAGTGCTGGTCCTGAGCAGAACTCGAGTCACCTCGGCGGGGTTGATCCATCTGACCCCGATCACCCGACTGCGAGTGTTGAATCTGATCGGCTGTGCCGTGGGCGATTCCGGCTTGAACCACCTGGAACCCATGAATTCATTGCGCATGCTGTATGTCGAGCTGACCGGGGTTACCGAAGAAGGCGCCGAGTTACTGACGGAAATGCGCCCGACCTTGGCGGTGTTCTACTGAATCGAACGGATCGCCCGGACAGACGCACGGTGCAGGGACGCGACGTTCCCTGCTTTTGGCCCCCCCGCGATGATGCATCGCGAATTACTGATGGGAGAGACGAGCCTTGACCATGGACCAACACGAGACACGAGCCTTGACCGAGGACCAAACGGGTACTCATCTGGGGTTATGGGATGCGGTCAGCATCATTGTGGGCATCGTGGTCGGAACCACGATCTTCAAAGCGCCTCAATTGGTGTTCGGCAACGTCGAGAACGCATGGTGGGGCATGTTCGCGTGGGCGTTGGGCGGCATCCTGGCCTTGGTCGGTTCGTTTTGTTATGCGGAACTGGCGACGACCTATCCGCGGATGGGCGGCGATTACGTCTACTTGACGCGAGCCTTTGGCAGGCGAGTCGGTTTTTTATTCGGCTGGGCCCAATTGACGGTGATCCTGACCGGCAGCATCGGCGCGATGGCTTATGTCTTCGGCGATTACGCCGTCCAGTTGTTTGACCTGGATGTGGCCAACGTCGTCTGGTGGGCGGTGGGATCGATCGTGGTACTGACCGCGATGAATCTGATGGGCGTGATCTGCGGCAAGACGACCCAGAACGTCCTATCGTTGATCAAGGTCGTCGGGCTGTTGGGCGTCGTGATCGTCGGCTTTGGCTGGGGTGGCGGGGTGGCCGCCGGGCCGGCCATCGAGACGGCCGGAATGCTGGAAGACGCCGTGACCCTGGTCGATGCTCCGGCGGCCAACGGCGGAGCCCGATCGTTGGGCGAGATGCTTTCGAGATTCGGATTGGCCATGGTCTTCGTGTTCTACGCATACGGCGGTTGGAACGATGCGGCATTTGTCGCGGCCGAAGTCAAGAACCGCAAGCGGAACCTGCCCTGGGCGCTGTTCATCGGCACGGGCGGCATCATGGTCATCTATCTGCTGGTCAACGCGGCCTATCTATACGGACTGGGATTTGCCGGTGTGAGCGCTTCGCCGACGCCCGCTGCCGATGTGTTGGCCTTAGCGTTCGACGATTGGGGCGCGCGCGCGATGAGTCTGCTGGTGATGTTGTCGGCTTTGGGAGCGATCAACGGATTGATCTTCACCGGCGCCCGCATCTATGTGGGACTGGGGTCGGACCACAAATTATTCGCCCTGTTGGGACGCTGGCATGCTCGACGAAACACGCCCATCTGGTCGCTGCTGGCCCAGTCCACCATCTCCTTGATTTTGGTCTTGCTGGTCGGTACCCAGATCGGTCGCGACCTGGTGGACACGGTCCTGACGACGATGTTCCTGCCCGCCTTGCCGTGGGCCGAGTATTTCGGCGGATTCGACACGCTGGTCGCGGGCACCGCCCCCGTCTTCTGGATCTTTTTCCTGGGCACCGGATTGTCGATGTTCGTGCTGCGGGCGAAGGATCGCGGGATCGAGCGGCCATTTTCCGCGCCCTTGTTCCCATTGGAACCGATCGTCTTCTGCCTGATGTGCCTGTACATGCTGTATTCCGCCCTAGTTTACGCCCAAGGACTGGCCCTGATGGGCTTGGTACCTTTGGCCCTAGGCCTGCCCCTCTACACCATAAGCTGCAAGATTGGGGGCAGATCATCATAGACACGTTGGCCACACCGGTCATGTTCCGACGAACAAGCGGGACTTGATGGATGCCGAAACTCTCGCGCGCAAAACTCGAACGGTACCCGATCCTGGAGGGATCGTAGCACATTCGCGTTGGCATCCCTGCGGGATGCGACCGGGGGTGTCGGGCTCGTGTCCGGTGGCGGCGCTGCGCTGACGACCGGCTAATGGCTGCAACCCCTGCGGGGTTGGCCAGGCAGTCCCCGTCGTCCGGCAGCGTGAGCCCGGTTCGAGTCCCCTCGGCCTCACTCGTGCAACGCCACCGTGACAGGAAAAAACTCGTGTCCAGGTGGCTTGACGAACAATGGATGGGAGTGGTGCGATCTTGACATCAGCGAACAGGCTTGCCAGAATTACCAGGGTTCCAGAACGTCCGCAACGGCGCGCGGTACTGAGACAGGCCGTCTTCTTGTCTTCACAATGATCCGTCGTGCCGATGGATCACGTTTCCGGGGGAGAACAAATGCCGACGAAGGTGAAAGAAGCCGTGATCGACATGATCCAGCGAATGCCGGATGACGCCAGCGTGGCAGATATTATGGCCGAACTCTACATTCGCAACAAGGTTGACGAGGGGCTCCGGCAGTTGGACAGTGGGCAAGTGTTGGAGCACGAAGAGGTCCAGCAGCGGATGCAACAATGGCTCAGTTGAGATGGTCTTTGCAGGCCGCGCAAGATCTTGAAGATATCTGCGAGTTCCTCGCACGGAATTCTCCGCAGTTTGCTTGTGTTTTCGCTCAACGTGCGATGACGATCATTGAGTCGATCCCGGATCAGCCCCGGCTGGGCAGCATCGTGCCCGAGTACAATCGACCTGAACTCCGTGAACGCCTCTTGTACAACTATCGCATCATCTATCGGCTTCACGGCGAGACGGTCCAAATCGTGACCATTACCCACGGCGCCCGCCTGCTCGCGTCCGATCTGCTTTCCGAGGACGGTTGAATGGCAGAGCTTCCTCGAATCGATGACCGCATTCCCGTCGGATATCGCACCAACACCCATTTGAAACGGATCTGCGGGGCATGATCGCGCGCGGACAGGTGGTCGCCGTCGGGGCGTCTGAGGCGAAGCCCCAGCGAATTCGGAAAACCGAAGCGAAAACGGGCAGGATGTCACACTTGGATTGACTTCTGGCAGAGGTAGTTACGGCGGCTCCAGCAGCCAGGCAGCGGCTGCATGGTGGGTGACTTGGACGGGTAGACTTGGTATCGGATCGCTGGTCAACGTGATCAGGTGCAAGGTGGCTTTCCACCTCCCCAAACGGACCTCCGACCGGGATGCATTCTTCGTCGCCATGGGCCAAGCCGGAAAGCATCAAGCAGGCTTTTTCCGGCGTTGACATCGGCCATTCCAAGTAGGCCGAGTTCCACGACCGTAAACGAATCCCGGGCACACGAACCCAAGCCGCCCAACATTCCCTTGCCCGAAATTCGCTTGCCCCAAAAAACGCCCCAGTCCAAAATCACTCGGTCCCATCAAGCCACAGCTCGCCCTTGTGCAAGCCTCCCACCAAACCTGACGCGCCCAACGACGAGGCCCCAACACGCGCCGTTTTTGATCACTCAAAAACAAACCGGACTTTCGGGCATTCGGAGCTTGACATGCAGAAGCGAGTGGTTATGTTAAGTACCATGAACAGAGGGGGTTGGTCACGCGATTCTGTGGTATGGAATCTTGCATCGTTCACCAGCCGCTATCCTGTCCGCCGTTTCCCAGCGCGTCGCGAAGGTTACCCGGATGTCCAAACGAACCCGAAAGAACGAACGTCACGGTTCCCTGTTATGTAGCACCCTGGCCGGACGCCACCACCAGTCGCCTCGGTTCCGGCGGTTGGCCGTGGAAGCTTTGGAAGATCGCCGAATGCTTTCGGTGGTCCCGCTGGGCGAATTCCGGCTGTTCACCGACGATTCGTTGACCGAGCCAGGATTGGTCGGCAGCTACGTCGAC
>REEF01000315.1 GCA_007695205.1 Planctomycetaceae bacterium | reverse complement strand
CCTCAGGTGTAAGCTCGATAGATGGTCTCGTCATCCAAAAAGTGACACCCGGGAAGGGGTCGGGAGTCGTTTTCGGAAAAAGCGTTTTACACATGGTTCGCTGATGCCCAAAAACGACTCCCGACCCCGTTGGCCTCTCAGGCCGAATCAAACCAGGACATCCCAGTCGATCGGCACGCGTTTCAGGGCGTAGCCCACCTCGCGCAGGTAATCCCCGTAGCAGGTCATCCAGTGGAATCCCCGCAGACGTTCGGCCAGTCGCTGGCTGTCGATGTCGAACCGGACATCCATCTGCGATCGGCAGATCGGCAGGAACGGATTCTCGATCACCTCGCTGCTCAGTCCCTGCCAAAGCTGGCCATCAAAGTCGGGGATGATGCTTGTCAAATGCTGGCCCACCCGCATTTCGACCTTGGGCGCCGCTCCGTAATCCGACTCGAAATGCGTCATGATCCGCGCCGGTTCCAGATTCTTGCCGTCCATCTTGCGAGGCGCTGTGCAATGGGCCAAGGTAATCCGCCCGTCATGAGGCCAGGTCGGATTATGCAGGAAGACCGGATGACCGGTGATGTTTGCCAGTAACAATCCCGACGGGATCACCACAAAATCCGACTCGCAAAACGCCAGGTAGCCATCGTCGTTCAGCGTGGTCAGGGTCAGGCAGGCCGCCGTCTCGGACACATCCATGATCGTGCCCATGCAGTGATGGACGGTCAGTGCCCGACAATCGGCCTCGTGCATCAACGCTCGGAAAACGTGATCCAGTAGGAAGCAATGGTCCACGAACTCGCGTTTGGTCTCCAGCGTGGTATCGGGCAGCTTCAGGTACTGTTCGGCTCGCCGCCGGGCCAGCGCCACCGTCGCCGAATCGTCGCGAGCGGCCTGGATTAGTTTTCCCAGTTCGTCGTAAGTGACCGTTTGGATATCCAGCTTCCACTGCTCGTCGACTCGTTGGCCGATCGCGTTGTACCCGATCGCCCAGGCACCGGGCCCACCGATGGCCAGGATCTTCGAGCCCACCGTATTGTGCCAACCGCAAAGGGATCTGAGCCGCCAGAGGATTTCGTTCTGGTCGTCGACCACGACATCCTGTTCGTCCATGCCTTGGATCTGCAGTTGGTCGCTATGTTGACGCAGGAATCGCGGGCTGACGATCTCGTACCATAGGTAGTGCGGTCCGGAGCGGTCTCGAACAAAAAAGACGACGTCCTTACCGGCCTGCAAGAGTTCGTTGAAGGTGGCTGCCGGTCCACAGGCAGCGTACATCAACACCGCATCGGCGCCCTCCAATCCCCCGATGTTGGCCAGTTCACCCGGTCCACGGATCGCCGCGACCGGTTGGAACTCGACCGGGAAATCTGCTTCGGCCTTCAGCTTGTCCAGTTCCTCGGTGATCCGAGCCACCTCCGCTTCGGCCTCGGCCTGCGAATGCACCGCACCCCACGGCCGCCAACTGGTCTGCGGGCGTGGCGTGTACACGCCGTACTGCAGGATGGGTTGGACCTTTAACGCCCTACGCTCCGGTGCCGGGCCGGGAAGCTCGGTCCCGTGACCGGCAGCGGCCAGCGAGGTCCAGTTCAAACCGGACAACGCGGCGCCAGTCAACGCGGCGCCACCCAAAAAGCTACGCCGCGACATGCCCCCAGCGGGCTGGTGGTGGGAACACGGGCAGCAATGAGCTTCGACGGGACCCAGTGCGGGCAATTCTTCAGACGATTGGAAAGACATCGGTCAGACTCCTTTGGAGAGGGACAAAGTCAGGGTCATGACAGAACGCGATTGCCAGAGCTACAGCATACCGCACCGCACAAAAGAAGACAAGCAGACAGGCTAGTCCGGTGGGTGGTTTCATTGCGCGACCGTAAAGGACGTAGGTTGGGTCTCCGACCCGACCGCAAAGAACGTAGGTTGGGTCTCCGACCCGACCTGAATTGATGCGGTCGGGACAGAGTCCCAACCTACGAAAATGTGTGCATGCGACGGGAAAAGACTCGAAATCGACGAAAGGGATGGTCACCAAAAAAGTGAAATGGTAGCGACTGGACTGATTGACATGCATAGTGGTGTTCATCGATGATAGGACCTTGTTGGCTGAAAATGCCGAATCTAGCACGTAGCTGGATCAGCAACCATCGATAACCCTACATGAAGGAGTGTAATCAATGAGTGATCGACAGATCGATTCGCGACGAGGTTTCCTGAAGGGTTCGGCTGCGACCATCGCAGGCGTTTCCATCGCGAGCGGCGTGAACATGACCGTCGCCCGAACGGCGCATGCCCAGGGCAGCGATATGCTGAAGGTCGCCCTGATCGGTTGCGGTGGTCGCGGCAATGGCGCGGTGCGTGACTCGTTGACTGCCTCGGATAACACCAAACTGGTCGCGGTGGCCGATGCTTTGGAAGATCGCGTCACCGGAACCGCTCGACGTTGGCGAGACAACGACGAGTTCAAGGACCGAGTCGATCTGCCCGACGACCGAGTGTTTTGGGGACTGGATGCCTACAAGAAGGCCATCGAGTCTGGGGTGGA
>REEF01000002.1 GCA_007695205.1 Planctomycetaceae bacterium | reverse complement strand
ATCGCTCGGACGATCGCGGCCATGGACCGTGTGGAGCCAATGGAGATCACCGCTATGGAACAGGCCGCTTGGGAAGCTGAGCGTGCGAACCGCACTCGATGTGAGAAGGCAGGATTCGCAGAGCATGCCGAAAGCTTGCGGAGGATATGGGAGTGACACGGCCTGAACACGACGCTCGCATCACTGAGGCTATGGCCATTTGACTCGTCTGCCGCCTTCGAGTACGGCCGCATCTACGCGGAGTTGGCGCGCCTCGGTCGCCCCATCGGCGTGGTGGACATGATGATCGCCGCCATCGCGATGACGCTGGGTAACTGCAAGGTCGTGTCCAGCGACAGCGATTTTCTGGCTGTTCCAGGATTGAAACTCGAAGACTGGCGATCGTAGGATACGACAGGGCAGCGAAGCAGACCTCAAAGAGGATGGCCAAACTCACAACGGGCTACGACGTAGTAGGATGGACATTCCTGTCCGTCATCTGCCGCACGACGGACAAGAATGTCCATCCTACACCCATCCGGAGATCCTGCAACCGCTGGAGCACACCGCGGTGCGGGTCAAGGTGGAACTCGCCGGGCCCGTACCGCACGCGATGGTCGGCACGCTGTACCGAGAGGGCGAAACGAAACTGGCTGGGGAGACCTGCGCCGAACAGTGAGCCTCGCGCCGAACGGGAGGCTCCCTGTTCGCAGCATTCGTGGATCTTGGTCCAAGCCGCACGGGAGGGTCGACGCTTGGTCAGTTCCCGCACGACGTCGGCCACGGACGGGTGCTTGACGCTGGTCCAGTCGAGTAACTCGGCCATTCCGATCCCGTCGCCTTGGTTGTTGCCCGGGCTGTGATACGGGAAATGACTCTCGTCGAGACGCGTGTATGCTTAGCCGAATCGGCGCGTTAAAATGTGGGTGGAGGAATCCACGATGACCATTGAACTGACCCCACAACAGTTACAGGTGCTAGATGGCGGGGAACATGGAGTTCCACGCGTCGTTGATCCCCGAAACAACGCGTCGTATATCCTGGTCAGCGAAGCCGAGTACGAAACGGTTCGGGAAGTCCTCGAAGACGAGCGACGGCAACGGGGCATCCGCAGAGTGGCCCTGCGGAACGCCATTGGCCGGATGGGTGATATGCCATGATTCGACCTCGCGGATGGACCGCTGGGGATGGTCGACGACATGGCGTTTCGGGATGTGATCAAGGCAATTGGCTACGTCATGGACTCGGAGTGCGAGCCCGCCTGACGTAGTTCCGATGTACCTTGACGACCTTCGTCACGAAGTGATGGCCGGCAGCTGGGAGACCGTCTGGGATTTGCTATGGGACGAGATCACGGAGGAAGGGGAGACGGAAAGGTTTTATGACGGGATCCTTTTATGACAGAAATATGGAATGACAGAAAAATGGGTTCGCAGAAAGAGCAGATTTTTTAGACCCCAGCGGGCTCATCCCGCTTGTGAAGGAGACGAACCGCGATCAACCCCGACCCCCACCTGACGCAAGTACAATCAAGAAACGTCTGCGAGCTACTTCTCGCGATTTGGTGATTGGAGGTTTTCGATGAGACATTTACAACACGTGCTGGCGATTCTGATTCTCACGCTTCTGCTGAACATGGGGTGCGGTTCCCGGACGGTGCCAACGCCCGACTCGGGCTCTGGCGAACCGAATGGCACTATGGACGTCGTGGACACATCGGAATCGGGGTCGCGAGTATCTTCCTCGCAGGGCAAGGTCGCACAACCGCAGGGGCTTGGCATCAGGGCCGGTGAACCGGAACGGTGGCTCGATCTGGGGAAGATTGCGCCGCGTCCCTTGGCGGTTCAGCCGCAGGGTCGCCGAGCGGTGGTCACGGTTGGCACCTATCTTTCGGTGCTCTACGACCTCGATTCGCACGAGGAACTCCGGACCTGGGACCACAGCTTGTCGTCGGCCGCGTTCAGCAGTGATGGACGGCGACTGGTGACGGTGCATACCGACGTGGCTGTATGGGACGCCGAGCAGGGCGCAGAGATCTGCCGCATCGAAGGCAGCACGCCTCTGAAGGAGAGTTCAAGTACCTACCCCTGGAACAGGAGAGTTGTGCTGAGCGAGGATGGCACTCTGGTTGCGATCTCCAATGCTGGCGGGTCTTTCGATCAGCGTCTTGCTGATGGCGTGCTGGTCTTCGAGGTTGAATCCGGTCGATTGTACAAGACATTGGCGACCGGTTATTCCTCGGCGATCGGTCCGCTCGGATTTGCGCAGAATGGCACGCGGCTGGTGACCAGTTCGCTTCAGCAGCGGCCGGCCAAGCCAGGCGACTCAGCACCGAGTCATGTTTGGCTCACCACGTTGTGGGACATGGGAAGTGGCGAGTTGCTGCGCGAGTTCCCCGACGAGGTTCACGCCGTGGTCAGCCCGGACGGTCGCTGGATCGCAACGGGATGCGTGATTCGGAATTGGCCCGGACGTCGGTCCCAGAAGAGCGCTACCGAGAGCTTGACCGTCTGGGATGCCCGCACGGGTGAACCCGTGCAGACTTTGGAGCAC
>REEF01000003.1 GCA_007695205.1 Planctomycetaceae bacterium | reverse complement strand
GTGCTCTAGAATTCGGATGGTTGCTGTCGGTTTGCCGTGCGGACGGTAGACGGCTTCCCTGATGTCTTGCGGAAGGAGAATCGATGAAAAAGTTTACACTCAGCTTGATCTGTCTGTTGCTCGTACCTGCGGCGGTGCATGCCGAAAACTGGCCCAATTGGCGAGGCCCCCATTACAACGGCTCGACAACCCAACAGGATCTGCCGGTCCAGTTCAGTCGGACGGAGAACATCGCCTGGAGCGTGGATCTGCCGGGCGCGGCAGCGGCCACCCCGATCGTGTGGGAAGACCGGGTCTTCTTGGCAGGCGTCGACGCGGAACGGGATATGCTGTTGGCCTCGTGCTACAGCCGAACCGATGGCAAGCTGTTGTGGCAACATGACGTCGCTGAAGGCAGCCGCAAAGACTATCGAAGTAATTTCGCCTCGTCGTCCCCCGTTACGGATGGCCAGATCGTCGTCTTCTTCTACGGCAACGGTGAACTGGTGTGCTACGATCTGGACGGCCAGCAACAATGGGCTCGGAACATCCAGCAGGACTACGGCGACTTCGCCTTTCTCTGGACGTTCAGCAGTAGCCCGCTGCTGTTCGACGACAAGTTGTATGTCCAGGTGCTGCAGCGAAACGTGCCGGTCGAGGGCCGCGGTCTGGTCGGCCAGGAGAACAAGTCGTATCTGTTGGCGATCGATCCGCAGACGGGCGAGTCCTTGTGGCGGCATTTCCGTCCCAGCCAAGCCAGAGCGGAATCGCTCGAGTCGTTCAGCACGCCAATCCCGCTGATCCACGACGACAGGAAACAAGTGCTGGTGGCCGGCGGTGATGACCTGACCAGTCACGATGCAGCGACTGGCGAAGAGTTGTGGCGGTGGGGTACATGGAATCCCGATCGCATCACCCACTGGCGACTGGTCCCCTCGCCTATCGTTGGCCAGGGCGTTGTGCTGGCTTGTGCCCCGAAGCGAGATCCGATCTACGCGATTCGTCTGAACGGATCGGGTCGTCTGGACGACAGCTCGATCGCCTGGGTCAGCGAGCGTCGGAGCCAGGTTTCGTCGGACGTGCCCACACCCGCCTTCTACGACGGCGACTTTTTCGTGTTGAGCGACGTGCGAACCGGGTTGTCTCGAGTCGAACCGCAGTCGGGCAAGGTCAAATGGCTGGTCAACACACCGGGGCGAGCGAAGTACGAGGCATCGCCGTTGGCGGCTGACGGAAAGATCTATCTGATCAACTTCGACGGCACGGTGGTGATCTACGACGCCGACAGCGGCGAACAGTTGAACGAGATCTCGATGGATGCGCCGCGCGACGGCGAAATGGTTCGTGCTTCGGTCATCGCCTCGCACGGCCAACTGCTGATCCGCACGACGCAAAAGTTGTACTGCGTCGGCCCGGCTCGCTAGAACATGGAAGTCTCGGAAACCCCGCATGGTCGAACTGGCTGAGAAACCTCACCTGTTGCAACCCGATCCGGAGAAGCTGAACCGCTGGCTGCAGGAACGCGGCCAGCCGCCGTTTCGCGCCCGACAGGTGAAGAAGTGGTTGTTCGAAAAACGTGTGACCGGTTTCCAGGAAATGACCGACCTGCCGCGCAAGCTGCGCGATGAACTGGCCGACCATTTCGAACTGTGGACGACCCAGGTGGTCCGTCACCAACAGGCATCCGACGGGACAGAAAAACTGCTGCTGCAATTGGCCGATGGCGGGCGCATCGAGTGCGTGCTGCTACGTGACGGTATCCGCCGATCGATCTGCATCAGCAGCCAGGTCGGATGTGCGATGGGCTGCGTGTTCTGTGCCAGCGGCTTGGATGGTGTCGAGCGGAATTTGACCTCCGGCGAGATCCTGGAACAGATGCTGCGATTGCAGCACCTGTTGGAACCGGAGGAGCGATTGAGTCACATCGTGATGATGGGAATGGGCGAACCGCTGGCCAATCTGAATCAGGTGCTGGACGCGCTGGATGAAGCCAGTAGCTCGACCGGACTGGGGATCAGCGCTCGGCGGATCACCATTTCGACCGTCGGATTGCCGGAAGCCATGGACCGCTTGACCCGGACGGTGCCCCGCTATCATCTGGCCGTCTCGCTGCACGCGCCGAACGACGCGTTGCGTGACCAGTTGGTGCCGATCAACCGGCGCATCGGTATCCAGCGCGTGATCGCTGCGGCCGATCGTTATTTCGACGCGTCCGGCCGACGGTTGACCTTCGAGTACGTGCTGTTGGCCGACATCAATGACCGACCCGAACATGCGCAACAACTGGCTTCGCTGTTGCGAGGCCGCCCGGCCTTACTGAACGTCATCCCCTACAACTTGGTGCCCGGCTTGCCGTACCGCACGCCCTTAACCTCTGCGGTCCAACGGTTCCGTGAAATCTTGGAACAGGCCGGGCTGGTGATCAAATTCCGGCAACGCAAAGGCGACCAGATCGCCGCCGCCTGCGGCCAGCTCCGCCGCATCACCCCGGCGTCGCAGAAACAGTAGAGTCTTCACCTGTAGGATGCGTGCACGGTGCGCGCATCTTTGTAGGTTG
>REEF01000004.1 GCA_007695205.1 Planctomycetaceae bacterium | reverse complement strand
CGATCCCAACACGGCTTTCCGATGTATCCAGACGTGTTGCCGGAGACACCGCCGCCGGCTCTTCCCGTCCAGCTTTCTCAGCAGGCAGTGGAGCGGTTGCCAGGTTCCCAGCCGGCAGTTCTTGCCCAAGTTCGGCGGCTGCCACCGGAGTCTGCGGACTGCGGCCACCGAGTTCTTCGGTCAAAAACGCCAAGACATGCTCCAGCGTGGGGAAGTCATCCAGCGACAGATCGTCGCGCGGAGCGATCCGGAACCGCTCACCGATCTCGCCGAACAACTGGGCCTTCTTGATGCTGTCGATCCCCAAATCCGCCTCCAAATCGGCTTCGAACTCGATGATCTCTTCCGGATAGCCCGTCTGATCCACCACAAAATCGACCAGGATCCGCCGCAAGGATTCTGGATCGATCCCAACACGGCTTTCCGATGTATCCAGACGTGTTGCCGGAGACACCGCCGCGCTTACTTCTCGGTGGGCATTCGCAGCAGTCGGTAGGTCAGCCGCCATTTGCGGAAACAGTCGCTGCCCTATCTCGTTCTCATCTGCCAGGCTCTTCCGACGTGCCCGAGTACCGGACTCCCCGGTCACCAAGACCAGGACGTCCTGTGGTGTTCCGTGACCGAAGCCATCTTTAGAAGCACGTTCTTTGGAGCGCCGATCGGCGGGCAGCAAGCCCGGTGTTTCCAGGCTGGATCGCTCGGTCCAACGACCCTGCGTCGAACCCATCGCCACCGGTTCGCGAGGTTCTGGTGCTTTTCTGGCGGGTGGTGCCTCCGTGGTCTGTGAGGAACGATGAGCTTGAGCCCTCTTCTTGCCGATACGCCGCTGGGTGGCATCAAAGACCACGATCCTGCCTTCCGCAGTCACCGCCTTCTTGGCGGTTCTCGTACGACGCCAATCGTCGAGTTCCAAGCAACCCAGGCATTCCGCTTGTGCCAAGACTCCGAGCAAAGAGCGCGCACCCGATCGACGCCGCACATCCGTCGCGATGAAAACGGGCCAGTCAGCGGGATGATTCTTCCTGTTCAGTCGCGTCAAGACCTGCTGCGGCCCTACCTCGACGATCAGAGCGGGATTTCGTTCGAGTATCTGCTGGAGCATCTGGCGGTAGGGTACCGGCTTGGTCAGTTGGTCCGTCAGGCTACGAGAGAATTCTTCGCTTTGCGTCATCAATTGGGAACTGGCCGTACTCACCACCGGAATCAAGGAGTCGCGCAGCGGGATTTCCTGCAGGAGTCCTTCGAGGTGCCGCGCAGCGCCTGCCATCAGCGGCGTATGGAAGGGGCACGGCACTTTGATCACGACCGCCGTGCATCCCTGCTGCTTCAGATGATCGACCGCACGCCCCACCACATCTCGGCGTCCCGAGATGATCGTTTGGTCCGGAGCGTTCAGATTGGCCACGAACACACCTTCACCGGCCGCGGCCAGGCAACGCTGCAGTACCTCAGGCGGTGCATCGGTGGCGGCCATGCACCCGTCGATGGTGTCCGTTTCGACGATGCTTCGATACCGGAAGCGGGTACAGCGGATGGCGTCGGTCAAGCTCCATGCGCCACTGCATACCAGCGCGGCATACTCCCCGAAACTGTGACCCGCAACCAACGCGGGACGCAGGCCCAACTGCCTGAGCATATCCTCCGTGATCGTGTCGGCCAGCAGCATCGAGATCTGGGTTTTCCAGATATCTGATCCCAACCCTTCCGCTTGAGGACCAGCAAGCCGAGTGAACGATTCGTAGCCCAGTGCGGCCATCGCGGCGTCGGCACGGCGACAAGCCGCCCGCGCTTCGGGCAGTTCGGCAATCATTTCCCGCAGCATCCCCGGATACTGCGAGCCTTGTCCGGGAAACACGAACGCACATCCGCCAGAAACCAATTGAGGTTCGCCGAAATAGATTCCTTGGCCAGCCAAGCGGTCTCGCGCGGCTGTTGTCCGATCCGACATCCACTCGCCAGCAATGCGGCACAGCGCTTCGAATTCTTCCGGTTGAGATACGACGAACGATAATCGCGCCCGATCCGGTGCCCGGAAAGCCCGCTCAGGCTGGTAAAGATCCTGTGCAGGTTTATCGAGCAGAAGGCGGTGCAATGTATCCCAGTTCTCGGCTCCGATCCGCACGATATGCCAGTTTTTCTTGGCAGGTTCAGGCACAGCCGTTTGGACGACCGGTGTCTTCGTTCTTTCAATCGCCTGATCCGGATGCTCGACCAACAAACCGTACGCCGTTCCATCTACCGAACCGCAGGAAACGACAATCGCTGACGAAGTCTGGGACGTCAAGGGCAGGGCATCCCGCTGAATCTGCACCGCCTTCGATTGGGCGATTCGGCTGTCCGGTTCGGACGGCACGACTCCCGACGGCAACTGGCCCTTGGAGACTGCGAGCACCGCCTTCAGCGTACCCGCGATGCCCTGGGCTGCGCCCAAGTCGCCGAGTTGGGATACCAGCGAGTTGACCTGGACGGGCTGATCGCGTACGTCTTGAGAAAATACGGCACTGTAAGCAGCGATTTCGCTCGGGGTATCGTCCGAGGG
>REEF01000455.1 GCA_007695205.1 Planctomycetaceae bacterium | reverse complement strand
CGCGCTACGCCGCGGACGAGGCCTATGCAACAACCCAGAACGCGCGGATCAGGGAGGAACTGAACGGCGAGCCTGTCGCTGTCCTCATCCACAACGCGGCTGCGCAGATCCTCGGGAGTACGGACGAACTGACGCGCGCCGACTGGCAGACGACACTGCAGGTCAACCTCCTGGCACCGTTCCTGCTCACCCAGGCCCTCCTGCCGGAACTCGAACGGGTCCAGGGATCGGTCATTCACATCGGCAGCATCCATGCCCGGCTGACCAAACCCCGCTTCGTGGCGTACGCCACCAGCAAGGCGGCGCTGGCGGGTATGACGAAAGCCCTGGCGGTCGACCTCGGCCCCCGTGTTCGCGTCAACACAATCGAGCCCGCGGCCATTGAAACCGCCATGCTGCGTGAAGGCTTCGCCGGCAAACCCGAGTTGTATGCCCAACTCGAAGGCTGCCATCCCCAGCAACGAATCGGACAACCAGAGGAAGTGGCGCAGCTGGCACTGTCCATCAGCAGCGGCGCCCTGCAATTCCTGCACGGTGCCACCATCAACCTGGACGGCGGGATTTCCGGCCGCCTCCATGACCCCGACTAGAAAGACGCTGCAGAGCAGACGCGCACCCTTCAGAGTCTCTCAAAGATCCCTTCCATCACGACTGCCAAAAGAAACCGACCATGCCAACCAAACCAAGAATCGTCGCCCTTCTTCCAATGAAGGCCCACAGCTCCCGGGTCCCCGGGAAGAATTTCCGCGACTTCTGTGGCAAGCCCCTGTTCCGCTGGATCCTCGACACACTGCTGGAAGTGGAGGAGATCGACCAGGTCATCATCAACACCGATGCCCGCGAGATCCTCGCCGAAAACGGTCTGATGGAGAGCGAACGCGTGCAAATACGCGACCGCAAACCCGAGATCTGCGGCGACGACGTGTCCATGAACCTCGTGCTGGCGGATGACATCGCCAACGTTCCGGCCGACATCTACCTGATGACCCACACCACCAATCCCCTGATGAGCGCCGACACCATCCGCAAGGCCCTCGCGGCCTTCCAGGAAGCCAAGGAAACCGGAAAAGCCGACTCCCTGTTCACCGTCGACAAGGTCCAGACCCGCTTCTACCGCGCCGATTGCAGCCCGGTGAACCACGACCCGGACAATCTGATCCCCACCCAGGAACTCGAGCCCTGGTTCGAAGAGAATTCCAATCTCTACCTCTTCACGGCCGAGAGCTTCGCCAAGACCCGGGCCCGCATCGGAACCAAGCCCACGATGTTCGAAGGGCCCTATTTCGAGTCGGTGGATATCGATACGCCTGAAGATTGGGACTTCGCGGTGGTGGCCGCGCGTTTCCAGCAGGAACAAGCCAAGGGAGACAACGCATGAAAGTCCTGGTGACCTGCCCACCGATGCTGGGCATGATCGATCACTTCCAGCCATTGTTCGAGCAGCACGGGATGGAAGTGACAGCGCCCAAAGTCGTACAGACGATGTCGGTCGAGGAACTGATCGAAATCGTGCCGCAGCACGACGGCTGGATCATCGGCGACGACCCGGCGAAACGCGCCGTCTTCGAGGCCGGCAAGGCGGGGCGGCTGAAGGCGGCGGTGAAGTGGGGGATCGGGGTCGATAACGTCGATTTTGCCGCTTGCGAGGACTTGGGGATTCCGATCACGAATACGCCGAATATGTTTGGGGCGGAAGTGGCGGATGTTGCCATGGGGTATGTGATTGCGTTGGCGCGGGAGACTTTTCATATTGATGACGGGGTGCGGCGGGGGGAATGGCCCAAGCCGCGGGGGATTTCGCTCGCTGGGAAGACGGTGGCGTTGGTGGGCTATGGTGATATTGGCAAGAATGCCGCGAAGCGGATGCTCGCGGCAGAAATGAAGGTCATCGCGTACGATCCGTTTGCGGCTGATGCGCCGGAGATGCCGATGGTGGAGCGGGCAGTTTGGCCCGAGCGGTTGGAGGAGGCAGATTTTTTGGTGGTGACGAGTGCGTTGACGGCGACGAGTCGGCATTTGGTGAATGCTGAGGCGTTGGCACGGGCGAGCCCGGACCTTCGGGTGGTCAATGTGGGGCGTGGGCCGGTGATTGATGAGCGCGCGTTGGAGGCAGCGTTAGAGTCGGGGCAGGTGTATTCGGCGGCGCTGGATGTGTTTGAGCTCGAGCCCTTGCCGATGGACTCGTATTTGCGGGCGCATCCACGCTGTGTGTTTGGGTCGCATAATGCGTCGAATACGGCGGATGCGGTGGTGAGGACGAGCGAGTTGGCCGTCGCCCGGCTGATGGGCTTCTTGGATCTGGCGGTAGGTTGATGGCCTGGTGGACCTTGATCCATCGCCTTAATGACGTCCTGTCCTGGTCTTTTGAGGCGCAGTGAACACCACCGCCGGAGGAAGCGAGGTCGCCGAATTGCTAAGTTTGCGAAAGCTTGAATCGAATAACATGAGCCCTCTCGTCTCAGTAATCATTCCTTTCTTTGGTAAGAGCACCCAGGAACTACGCCATTCCGTAGCATCGGTTGTTTCCCGGTTTCCTGTGGAGA
>REEF01000005.1 GCA_007695205.1 Planctomycetaceae bacterium | reverse complement strand
CTCGGGAAATACGGTGTGCCCGGAGAGGGTCAGACCCCTTTTCAGACAAAGCCTAAGACGAAGTAGATCGGGTTACCGTTTTCCGAAAATCTTGGCCGCAGTACAGTCCGACCACCGTGCCAATTTCGCCCGTGGCGCCGGGAGCGCGTCGCACGCCCAATCTCGACGCGATGGAATACCACACAGCGATTCTCGTGCCGAACAGCATTGTACCTGTTTCCTGCCCGGTGCTTCTCACGACCGAGCGGACATGGTAAGATCCGCAGATGTTGGCGTCTTGGGGGACACACCATGAGCAACGCGATTGTGCCGGTCGACTATGCCGAATTCCTGACCGGGTTGAAGGAGCGTATCCGCAGCGCCCAGATCACCGCCGTCCGGGCCGTCAACCGCGAACTGATCCTGCTCTACTGGGATATTGGCCGCTCGATCGTCGAAAAACAAAAAATAGCCCGGTGGGGGGGCGCGGTCGTGGAACGTCTTTCGGCGGATTTGCAGGCTGAATTCCCCGATATGCGAGGGTTTTCGGGCCGGAATCTGCGGGATATGAAACGAATGTGGCTGGCCTATTCAGCACCTGAATTTTGGCGACAGGCTGTCGCCATTTTGCCGGATGATCCGGGAGAGGATCAAATTTGGCGGCACGGTGTCGCCAGATTGGCGTCCACGAACACGACGGCGAGCGAAAATCTGGCGCAGCCTGTTCAAGAAACTGAGTTTCTGCGACAGCTTGTCGCAGAAATCCCCTGGGGCCACCACCTGGTGATTCTGAATAAGCTGACCGACCCAGCCGCCCGCCTTTACTATCTCCGGGCCACCGCCCAGTTTGGCTGGTCACGGAAGGTGCTGCAGAACCAGATCAAAGCGGGTGCCTACGAGCGGGCCAGGAAGGAAAAGAAGGCCCACAATTTTCCCCTCGTTCTACCCGAACATCTGGCCGAGCAGGCGAACGAGATGATGAAGAGCCGCTACAACCTGGAATTCCTCGGCATCGGCCGAGTGATGAAGGAACGCGATCTGGAAAACCGGCTGATCGAACAGCTCCAACACTTCATCCTGGAACTGGGCTACGGTTTCTGCTTCATCGGTCGTCAGTACCGCCTGGCCCTGGGCCGCAAGGAGTATTACGTCGATCTGTTGTTCTACCACCGTTTTCTCAAGGCCCTAGTCGCGTTCGACCTGAAACTTGGATCGTTCGAGCCCGAACACGCCGGCAAGATGGACTTCTACTTGAATCTGCTCAACGATCGAGAGCGCGGGCCGGACGACCAACCGTCGATCGGCATCATCCTGTGCGCCGAAAAGGACGATATCGAGGTCGAATACGCGCTCAAGACCAAGACGAACCCAATCGGCGTAGCCGAGTACCAGCTTCAGCCGCGGCTGCCCGCCGAGTATAAAGGAAAACTCCCCACGGCCCGGCAACTCACCAACGCCGTCCGCCGTGCACTGCCAACATCAAAGTGAGACGACTACATCCCATGCCTGATCTCCGAGAATCGATCCAGTCCGCCCTAATGTCTATCGCCGAATCGCCCTTCCGTGAATCGGCAACCCATCTGTTGTCGGGCCTCGGCTACCGAAGTAATCGAGCCGTGCAGCTAGGCGGTTCCGACCCCAAAGCCTTCGTTAAATTCGTGCGGGCGAACGCTAATGCCGGCGCATTCAATGAGTCAAAGGCTCGCTGTGCCGAATGGAAATCGGCGGACCTGCTCTTCCAATTGACCGACAGTGAGCTTGCCGGGCAGAAGAGCCTGTTCGAGGAAACAGAGGTGACACCGAGCCTCCTGCAGTCCTACTTGTTTTTCGCCATCGAACTGACCGGCAACAACTACGCTCGTGGCAAGCTTACGGACATCACGCGGCAAATCAACCGCGTTTTCCCGATGCCGGTGATGGTCCTGTTAAAACACAAATGTCAGAACCAGCCCGCCCTCTCCATCGCCGTGATCAACCGCCGTCGCCATAAGCGGGAGCCGTCGAAAGATGTGCTTGGGAAAGTTACGATCATCCGCGACATATCACTTTCCGAGCCGCATCGTGGGCATCTCGCCACGGTCCTTGCCAGATCCTGGTCCGATTTGGCCAGACACTTCTGTGCCAAGCACGAGCGACCGCCCAAGTGGGAAAGCCGAAGCGGCTCAGCGGGCGTTTTCGAGGTGCCGTACGATAAGTGGCTGTCTGAAGATGGGCTGTGCGACAGCGGAATTTGACGCGAGGGGATCTGGGGGCGCTTCAGGTCTTCGGATTGGTTCGCATTCCCAGCTTCCGCTGTTGGCTGTCTATTCCCTTGCCCGAAAGTCGCCTGCCCAGCATTCCCCTGCTCCCGACGAGAGCTTTGCTTAATGTGAATTCGGCTGCACAGCCGGACTTGGGAAGGCATTGGAGTGCTGCGTTCAGATCTCGAATCGCTTGTTCCGGCTTGTTCCACGTGCCAGCCGCGTGCCAAAAACAGCTAAAGTGAATGGACAGGCTTCGTGCCGAACAGTATTGCACATTTCCCAATTTCCTGCCGAACAACTTCTCGGCTGCCAGCGAAAAAG
>REEF01000006.1 GCA_007695205.1 Planctomycetaceae bacterium | reverse complement strand
TCGCCGATCAGTTGCCCGTAGATCGCGTCCAAACATTCGTTCCAGCGGAGCGTTGTCGCCGGATCTGCTTCCTCAAAGCACGCCATCGTCTGGCGCAGCCGTCGCGTCCTGGTGCGCAGTGCGCGCCGCTCTGCCTGCTTCTTTCGCAAGATCATAATCGGCTGATTCTTCGGGGTGGTCGAGACGTATGCAATCATTTCGGGGCGTTCCAACTGCTCGATTCGCCTCGGATTGCGGAGCACCGGCCAGCATCGCCGTGCCCAGGAGGTCGTCGGGGGCGACACATGGGCCCTGCTCCGGCCGATTCTGTTCTGGCGATCAGAAGTTTTCCTCGGAACCGCCATGAGATTCGCCGATGAGGCCAGAGACGTGTAGCCGGATAGGTGGAACCAGTGCGATTTGAGTGCCCTCAACATGAATGTCAATCCAGCCTTCGAACCGTCCCGACTGCTCCGGGGCGCGGATTTCAAACGTCAACATGGACGAGGCTTGATCGAAGTCGACGCTCAGCACGTCAACGGTGCTAGTCTTAAGAGCTGCGAACGTGAACTCTGCCTGATAAGAAACAGGGATTTGAAGTGATCGATGCTCACCGGGGCCAACTCGCCCCAAGAAGACGTGATCCACCGAGAGTCCAGCAGGATGTTCGATGATTATTGTAGCTGGGAGACGCACGACCTGATCCAAACCCTTGAACGCGAGTTCCAAGGATTCATCGTGAACTCCGATTGCGAGGAACTGATCCGTACGGAGGCGAAGCTCGACTTCATCAAGTACTACGCCATCGGCACGATTGATCTGTCGAAGGGGGATTCCGCGTCTCTTAGGCCGAACATCAGCTACCACAAATGGAGTTAATCTGCTGAACTCCTCATCAAACACGATCTCAGGCTCGGTGTGAAGGCGGTGATACCGAATGATGAAGCGTTCGTCCAGATAGGAGCCGTATTCTGCACGAAGCCTTAGTTGTGATGGGTGTACTGCGATGTCCGCGACGACGAACGCGGAAACCCTAAGAATAACGGGCGTCGTTGACGCCGGTTCGGTAACCAGGAGCGCCTGTCCCACAATCTCACCCACACGGCCCTGCAGATCCAACTCTATCGGCATTGCATGGGCGGACCCAGCTCGCAGCGGTTGATCCAGCAGTTCGCGGACTGACAGACCACATCCGCAGTCTCCAATGACCTCACGAATGACGACATCCGATCGCTTCCAGACGTCGATGGATACCGAACGACGAAGTATTCTTTCTTCCAGTTCATTCTTCCGATGAAGGCCAAAGTCGACAAACCGACTTTCGAACCGAAGGGGCTCACTCTCAAGCGTGCAACCAGCAGCGCCGCCAAGAAAAAAGAAAAACCCGATGAAAGCATAGCCTGATCTGTCTCGCCACTCCATCACGTCAATTCACCGCCGCCGGCGCCGCCGGAAGTAGAAGGTTACGAAAGCGCCGAGAGAAATGGCCAACCCGATGGTAGCCGCGGCTAGCCGAATTTGCATTGTCTTCTCCCGAGCCATATCAGCTCGCGGGCCGACAAGTATGGCTTCCCCGTCCCAAAACCCGCTCAACTCCGCTAGTGCTACCGTCCTTTCCTTCCCGCCGATTGTCAGGTCCAGAATGGTTGCGCTGCGACCGTCGATGCGCAATAGCAGGATCAGGTGCCCCACGAACGTGTCTCCAACTCGCTCGGGACGAAGATAGAGGATCGCTGGGGTAGGCACCCTGGACCAACTCGACCGGTGTACGACCACACAGGATGCCGGAATGCCGAAACTTTCCACCACATCGCGAACGATGGCCACACTAATCTCCCCTTCGTCGATATCCGGGGCAACCTCGTTAATCCGGCGCCTAACGTCTGCAATCTGAACATCCAAGTTGTGAAGCCGCAATACGCCAAAGATGCTAGCGACGCCACACGACCAATCTTCAGGCCGCGTGTCTTCCATGTGGATTTCGCCCGCGGAGCCACACAGTCCGGCGATGACACCGAGCAGCTTTACGAAGCTAATGAACAACTAAACACGTCCCTTTCGCGATTGGCGCGTCAGCAAGGCGAAAGCGAAGACGGTCATGGCAGCAAGCAGTGCCAAAGCCAGGAGGGCTTGCAACCATCTGCTGCGGGAGTACGCCCGCCGCGACGGTGAAGCTGCCGGGTCGTCGTCAGCCCGCAATGAATCCACCTCGGCATCCGTCAGCCCGACGATCCGCAACCGGCCCGCCAGTTCATCGAAATACCTGGTTCCTTGAGGGAACTCGAACCTTAAATCCGCGTCGTTCATGGTGAAAACCGGGGCCACCGACTGCACCTGCCACTGCGTTACTGCGGATTTAATCCGCGGAATATCAAGTCGCTCTCCCTGCAACCACTCATCCATCGTCAGAAAACGATTCGCATGCTTGGGGTCCGGACCGAAGGTCGTATGATGGCCCTCCATGGGATAGTAGCAGCCGCCAGAAAGCCTCTCGATTCGGGTGACCTCCAGGCGCCACGCCTGTAAAGGTATTAAGCTTGTGCGATTTCCGGACTTACGCTAACATGTC
>REEF01000905.1 GCA_007695205.1 Planctomycetaceae bacterium | reverse complement strand
CTATGGAACCGCCAAGGTGTGAGGATAGCTGTTCTTCAAGGTCATCAGAATTGGGGAGCTCGACGCCCTTGGCCGTGAGCGCATGGTGTCCCGCGGCCTTCTCGACGGCTGGGGTTTGCGGTGCGCACCGGGCCGCGCGCATGATGCGCTGTTGCGATTCGGTGACGCTGTTGCCTTGCGCATCCATCCACGCCAGCGCACAGTTCCCCGCGCCAGTCTGCATGAACACGAGTACGCCTTCGGGCAGACCTTCGCGCGGCTGCCAGGCACGGGCGGAGTAGACCACATCCGGTAGCGCAGGAATGACCCGCTCCAGCGCGGGATTGTCATCAATGGCATTCTTCCAGATCTGGTAGGCTTCGGAGGCGAGATCGACTTCGCCATCCTCGTCGTCGCCATCGAGCACACCGGCTTTTTCGTGGTAGAGGTCTTCGAGTGTCTTGAGGTCGGTCTGGTCCTCGAAGAAGGCTTCGTCGGACCCCACGACTTCGGCATTCTGTGTCAGCCGTTCGCTAACCCGTGAACGCAGGCGGATAATGCGCTCGACGCCATCGGCGGGCAGGAAGGAGTAGCAGAAGATCTCGTCGTGTTTCTGGCCGATACGGTCGACACGGCCCGCCCGCTGGATCAAGCGGATGATCGCCCAAGGCAGGTCGTAGTTGACGACGATATGGGCATCCTGCAGGTTCTGGCCTTCGCTCAGGACATCGGTGGAAATCAGCACGCGCAACTGGTTCTCAGGCGCAACCGTTTTGCCGTTGCTATGCGGACTGAAGCGCTGCACCAATTCGGTCAGGTTGTCGGTGTCGCCCGTGACAGCCGCAACATTGGCAATGCCGGCCGCCTGCAACTGCGCGGTCAGATAGGTGGCGGTATCGGCAAACTGCGTAAAGACCAGTACCTTTTCACTGGCATGCCGTGTGGTAAGCAGCTCTTTCAGTCGGTTGAGCTTGGCATCGCCTGCCGGATCCCAATCGCCATGTTTCTTGAGCACCTTGATTAACTCTTCAGCATCTTTTTCAAGGTCTTGTGCCAGGGCCGCCGTGAAGTGACGGCTCTCGATCCATTTGAAACGGTTTGCCGCATGTTTACGGTAGCCCGCATAGATCCCGGCGGCACGTTGCTGGAAGGCATCTTTCGCACGCAGGGGAGCTGTGGCCAAACCAGCGTCACCATCGAGGTCGTACAGGCCGCCCTCATCATCATCCGCAATCCGTGCATCAAGCATTTCCACATCCTGTGATCCAATCGGCAGTGGCAGCTCGTTTTCAAGGGCATGCAGGAACACGCAATTGCGCAGGACATGCCGTTCCAGCGACTGGATAAACACATTGCCGCTGCTCTCAAGCCGCTTGAAGAGCCCGGTACGGCAGAAGCCCATGAGCCGCTTGCCACCGCGCGAGAGGTTGTCGAGCATCTCTTGTTCCTGCGGTGTTCGCGCGGCTGTCGTGGTCTTGTTCTCATAAACCCCCAGCCCGTAGCGCGGCAACGCCAGCCGTGCAATGGGCTTCACCACGGCATCCGAATACAGCCGCGCATAATGATCTGTCAGATCCGTCGGATCCGACGGAAACGCCAACGTCCGCGGAATACGCGCCGGAAAGTACGAACGCCGCCCATCGGGAAAGAGCAGGTAGCGACGCCCATTGCCGACATCTTCACGCGAGTGGTTGGCCTTGATAAAGCTGCGGGTACGCCGCACGAGGTACCCCCCCCGGCTCGGGAACTTTCATCGTCCCAGTATCACGTTGATTCCATTTATAACCGCAGTTACATGCTGCGACGTGAGTTTGCCAACTCTTTCTGTGAGTTGGCTTCGATCCAAGGCAACAATCAATGAGACATTTGCGACGGAATCTTTGGGTAGGCCTGTCACCGAAGACCGTAGTAAGATGTTGCCGGGAGCCGCCGCCCATTTGGTGTTACTCGTAAGGGGAACGCAGACAACCGTCCCGATACGACTTCGGTTGATTGCGTCACACTGAACGACAATGACGGGGCGTCTGAATCCGGCAGACGTTCCGGTTGGCTCGTCGAGATCCGCCCAGCACACATCTCCTTGGCTGACTACCATTCGACCCGCCGCAGTGTTTGATTGGCGGCCCGCTGTGTGAATGGGTCTCCTTCCGCTCCCACCTCGCGAATCACCTCGTTCATTGTCGAGGTTATCTGGTCATCTTCATGCTGCACAACGAAATCAGCTAGCGCTCGCGCATACAACTGGCTGCGTGAAGTGTGCAAGCGTCGTGCAAGGCGCTCCCCGCGTTTGAATACGTCGTCTGGTATGGATAATGCCGTCTTCATACCAATAGTATTACCGTTTGGCGGGGGTGGCGTCAACCGCTTTCTGCTACTGCCGAACGCTACGATTGGCGTACCATGCACGGAATTTCTGAAAGACCATCCCAATGCGTTTGCGTAAAGACATTTCCTCGTTACGCTTGGACCCATTGCTATCGCCCCTCTCGGGCGGTGCTGCCCTCCACGACGGCAATATCTTCGGGGGTTAGGTTGTAGAGCTGGTAGACGAGGTGGTCGATTTGGGTTTCGA
>REEF01000007.1 GCA_007695205.1 Planctomycetaceae bacterium | reverse complement strand
CTCGACCCACTCGGCCAACTCTTCCAACGCCAGGCACAACCGCGACACGAGCATACCCGTCCTGGACGAATACAGCCATTTCGATTCCTCGAAGTTCCCGTCGTTGCGGATCTTGAACACCGTCACCTCGGGCGGGATGTCCATCAAGCATTCATCCTGATCGTCGATGTACACATCGACCCCCAGTTCCCGGATGGCGGCGGCTTTATGATCAATCCAGCTTCCAGGACAGGTAATCCTGGCTGCCGTCTGCAAATCGCAACACGTCGATGCCGTGCGGCGCATATCGGAACAAAACGACCCATCGTTTGAAAGCATAGAGGCGGACGCCGTCGCCCAATTCCGGGGCCGCTGTACCCATGACGGTCGTCGGAGCGAATTCGGCGAGCATTTTCACCTGGGCAAGCAATTCGTCAATTATCCGATCCGCTGCTTTGGGTTGGCGATTTCGGACAGCCAGGTGGAAGGCGATCTCTTGCAGATCTCGCTCCGCTGCGGCGGCGCGGCGGGCTAATGGCATGAATCGCCGATCCCATGAGCTTCGAGACGCGCTCGCACGCTTGCCTTCGTCTCTTCAGCGTTGAAAGGTCCCACGCGCCCTTGCAGGATGTCTTCCTCCGCTTCACGCACCATCCCCTGCAACCGGGCAAGCCCCTTCTGACGCCTTTCCAACGTGTCAATCGCCTCGCGAAGCACGGCGTCTTCGGTCTCGAACGCCCCGTTCTCGATCTGAGCCCGGATCCGTCGTTCAAGGTCCGCCGGGAAATGATATGGCATCGGATGCCTCCTTCAAAAACGTTGCACCGTGTCACCAGGATATCGTAACGCTACGCGGCGGACAAGAGGCCGGAAGCATCGGACCAGACGACGTCCTGCTTCCGGCCGGCGTGGCCTCGGCACTCAACGCTATCGGACATGAACGCCTCGCAGACAACACAGGCCGGCGGCGAATTCGAGTCCAGCGTTCTGCGGCGGTTTCCGCTGCGGGCGGAACCATGGCAATTGCGGTCGATGGAGCTTCGTTTCGGTCAAGCTCCCGTCAAGTGATGATCGTAACACGTAGATCAGACGAGCGCACCGGGCGCAAGTCGTCCTCAGCGTGTACAGGCCGGTTTGCGGGTCCTGAACGTACGGCAGGTCTGGCGAACCCTCCAGCGTGCCGCAAAAACAAGCCGATCGAGAATCTCTGCGTTGATCGGTCTCTTCACGGGCGAGAGCCGCTCCCACCCCCTGCAGCACAACGCAGCCGATTCAAGGCAAGTAGATTCTGCCCGTCCCGCGCAGAGCGTCGAGGTCGATTAGCTTTTCCAGAAGCCCCTCTGCAACGAGTTCCTGGTAGGCCCGATCGTGCTTGAGCCTCCTCAAGTCGGCGAACGTAAGTATAGGCAGACTGTCAGGAGCGTTACGTTTGCGGATGGTCATTTCTAGGGAGTCCGGTCCTTCCGCGTTGCGGTTCCCCGTGAGCAAGACGACTTGGTTCGTCTGACACGCGGTCCAGATTTCGGCGTCGGTTGCGCCCACGTCGAGACGGAGATCGGCAAACGTGAACACTTCGATTGCCAGTTCGTCCCAAACCGGCTTCCAGTCTGGGCGCCGACAGCGGGCAAGCACCGCTCGACCTAACCCGAGGACATCCTGGTCGCACATGATTCGGATCATGCCGGTTGATGATCCTTCCGGCGCAACCGCTCTTGCAGTCTTTCGCGGTTCTGACGGAGCTGTTGTTCCAGTTTCTCGGGGTTGCCTTGCCTGATGCGTTCTTCGATTCTTGCGTACTGGTCTTCGACCTGTTGTCGGTTCGCATGGATGTAATCGATGGCCGCTTGGACTTGACGCGACGATAGTCCGAAGGTCAGCGCGATGTCATCCCGGTCGTCGCCTGCCCGGTAGAATTCCCAGACATGGAAGACCGTAATACGCGTCCCTTCGATCTCCGGCCCGCGCCCCCGGTCGATAATCCGTACGTCTCGCATGATCATTCTCGCATAAGTTCAGACGATCCCATCCCCGCACTGTATTGTTAACCCGCGCCGCCGGGCCGCCTAGTTCCCCATTTCGCCCGTGTCCTGGTTCATCGGGACCTTGAATTTACCGGAAGATGAGAACCCGCACATCCGGACGGGTCGAATACAACCACGAATTACACGAATCACACGAAACCCAAGCAACAACTGACCGGTTCACCACTCCAGCACCGGATCTTTGCACTTTGCACCCCAATCCCCCCGCTTGCCGGGCGAGAGTGCTCAGGCTCCCCGGCCAAGATTGCTTGGTCACTCGCCCAACGCCCTGCCGATGCCCGGTGGGACGAACGCCGCATCCTTTTTACCCTTGCCGGTTGCGGTGCTGGCTCCCACGGCCTTGGTCATGTTGGACCGATGGACTTCGGCCAGTATTCGCTCGGCGGGCAGCCCGGCTGCGACGGCGTCGCCCAGCAGCACGTACATGCGATCACCCCACGCATCGGCCGCAGCCACCAAATCGCCGGCCGCATGGGCCTCGACCCACTCGGCCAACTCTTCCAACGCCAGGCACAACCGCGACACGAGCATA
>REEF01000463.1 GCA_007695205.1 Planctomycetaceae bacterium | reverse complement strand
TGAATTATTGTCGCGTTTCGAGTAAGGGGTCGGGAGTCGTTTTCGGGCAGAGGGTCTTCCATGTGGATAATCGTTGCCCGAAAACGACTCCCGACCCCGTTCGCGTTGCGTACCACTACAGCAAATCTGACACTTATTGTTTTGCCGGTCCTTAGATACGGCGTCCTTGGCTGCGCAGCAAATCGTCAAGCCACTGGGTATCGTCGGGGTCCAACCGCGGAACGGGGTCCTGTTGATAGTCGATCCGCCAATAGCGCCCATCCCGGTAGCAATCGTCGATCAACGCCTGGAGTTGCAGCACCGCGTCGGCCTCGCTGGGCCGTAACGGAACGGGGATATCCGGCAATCGCTCGCGTAGCGCCGCCGGATAGATCTCGAAGCGGTCGGGATGTGTCGGACGATAGACACAGATCAGCGGACGGCCGCGAGCTTCCTCTGGCAATGCCGATTCGGCGGCGGCCAGAACGTAAGCGCCCTGCCGCACCAAATCGATCTCGACCAGATTGATCCCGGCGTCCAAGTAAACCGCTTGCTTTCGCGTATACCGCTCGCGCGCCAGTTGGCCGATCTTGTTCCAGGGGCTAAGGAATTCGATCACCGTGATCACACGCCCTTCGGCATCGGTGATCCGCAGATGACGCTCCGGAAAATCGTCACGAGGCACCAAGAACGGCTTGGCTGTCATGCCGCGTGCCCGAGCCGCTTGCTGGACGGCTGCCGGCTCTTTGACCACCATCAGGTCCGGACGGATCGATCGGCGATCGTCCTCGCCGCTAGCTACCACCGTACGTTCGATGCTGGTCTGCAGATGTTCGGGCAGTTGAGCGTTGAGCTGATTTCGTGCATACACGATCAAGCTGGCATGCACCTCGGGCCACTTGGACTCCAGGTACGGGTCCATGCCGGGAAACGGACTGGCGCGGGAAACCATGATTCACTCCGCTGCAACGTCGAATGGCCCCTGAGTGCCCTTGGGAGCACGAGGCCTCTTTCAAAACCGTAGGTAGCATTATGCGCGCGGGCATCCCCGCTCGGCAACCCGGCGGGCGGTTGCTTTGAGTTCTGGCGATCGGGTCTCTCGGAGACGGCCCACACCTTGGCGCCCGCGCTAAGACGAATGGGGATTTTAGACGTCGTCTGCCAAGCTTGCCAAGCTCCTGGAGACCCTTGATTTACTGTGCCCACAGGCGATATGATTGTCCTTCCAGTTGGTGGGAACCAGATTTCCACTTCGCTGAGAAACCTATTCGGGTCAATGCCAGTTTCACGAGGGGGTTCACATGATCATTCGTTCCCGTATCGTTTCTTCCGCTCATCGTTCCATTCGTCGCTACGGTATTTCGGGCGTCGCTCTCCTTTGCATTTGCCTGGGAACCCCAGGGCTGATCGCTCAGCCGCCGATGCCACGCAGTTTCCACAGCCAGGGCAACCCCATTATCCGTGACGGAAGCTACTATTCGGCCGATGCGGCACCGCTTTCTGCGGGTGGAAAACTCTACATCTACTTCGGTCGTGACCAGGCGGACAGGTGGCAAGGTTCGTTCCGGTTATTGGAGTACGGGCTGATGGTGACGGAAGATCCAACCTCAGGAGATTGGACACTCTATCAAGCAAATCTCGTTCCGGGCGAGGTGTTTGCCTGGGCAACCGGCCACAGGGCTTATGCGGGCCAAGTGGCCAAGGGCGCCGACGGGCGGTTCTACTGGTACGTACCGGTGGAATGGAAGAATACGGAGGTCCCGAATCGCATGGTGATCGGCGTCGCGGTTTCGGACAGCCCGGTTGGTCCGTGGTCCGATCCCATTGGCAAGCCATTACTGACGTGGTGGGACGTGTTCGGTGACCAAACGACAGGACAGGAAGTCATCGATCCGCATGTCTTCACGGACACCGACGGGACGGTGTATCTTTATTGGGGGTCGTGGTTTGTCGCGCGCGTTGTCAAACTGGCGCCGTCGATGACCGCGACCGAGGGCCCCATCGTCCGCATGTCCGGGCTGGATGCGTTCTTTGAGGCCCCCTGGGTGTTCAAACGCGACGGCACCTATTACCTGGTCTACGACTGGAAACGCGGAGGCTCGCAGTGGACACCCTCCAACTATCAGGCGGCGATTGCCTATGCGACATCGTCTTCTCCGCTGGGGCCTTGGCAGTTCCAGGACATCATCCTGAGTGGCACCTCTTCAACGACCGTGCATCCTTCCGTGGTCGAACACAACGGTCGTTGGTGGCTGACCTATCACACCAAGGACGCCGAGGGTGGCGGACATTTTCGACGGTCGGTGGCGATTGACGAGGTCCACTGGGACGGGGCCACCATCCTGCCCGTCAAGCAAACGTGGGCGGACCACCCCGCTTTCCGCTTGACGAAGAACCTGGGCGTCGATGCGAAGGTTTCCGCGTCGTTCACCGAGCAGCCGCCCATGACGTTAGGCGCGCTGAACGACGGGCGGCCCGAGACGGCCCTGCTGCCGCCGGATCTCTGGGGCAACTATCGCGGCAACACCAACACGCAGGAAACCGACTGGATCCAGTACGCTTGGGAGGTCCCGGTGCAAATCAACGGCACCGGAATCCAGTTCCATCGAGATGGCAACTGGATTCGACCCCCGCACAAATGGCGTCTGGAATACCAGGATGATCGGGGCGAGTGGGTCGCCTTTCCGATCGAGGATTACCCGACAGAGGTGAACCGTTGGATCGAGGTGCCGCTGCCCCCGGTGACTACGCAGCGGGTTCGCGCGACATTCTGGGGGCAACCCGCCGGAGAGTACTTTCACTCCGTCGCGGTTACCGAGTGGGAGGTGTACGCGGTGCCGGCAGAGCATCTCGACACCCTCTCGGTCAAGACTGCGGTGGGGCATCCGCCTCATCTGCCGTCGACGATGGAACTGTCCTTCGCTGATGCAGGCCGCATGCCCGTCCCGGTGATATGGCGTGACGTGGAACCACAGCAGTATGCGGCCCCGGGGGCTTTCACCGTGGAAGGCAGGGCCATCGGTCAGGCGGCTGGATTCATCGAGGCCCAGGTGGTCGTCGTCGGTGCCGATGCCGCAAAATAATGGTCTGCTTCGTTTTGGGAATCTCATCGGCAAGGAGACCTGACCCCATGGTTGCACAAAAAAATAGGACGGATTGCCAATCCGTCCTACTTTTTATGCAACCATGGGGTTAAGCATCGGGTCTCCGTAGGTGGCTACCCTAATCAAAGACTTGATGACAGATCAGGCGGTCGCCGAACTTGCGGTCAGCCGGACACCGTGGCCGGGTGTCGAGGGGTAGAGGCAGCGGCCTTGTTCGACGCGGACACCCGTGGCGATGTCCTGAGCCAGCAGCAGGGCGCCGTCCATGTCGACGTAGTCCAGTAAGGGCAGCAGTTGAGCGATGGCCGAGATGCCGACGGTCGATTCGGTCATGCAGCCCACCATCACTCGCATCTGCAACTGGCGGGCTCGCTGGATCATGCGTCGGGCTGGGGTCAGTCCGCCGCACTTGGATAGCTTGATGTTGATGCCGTGAAAATGGCCGGCGCAGCGGTCCACATCGGCCGGGACGATGCAGCTCTCGTCGGCGATCACCGGCAAGGCGCACTGAGCACGCACGCGCCGCATGTCTTCCCAGCGGTCGGCGGGCAGCGGTTGCTCGATGAATTCCACATCCAACGCTTTCAACGCGTGAGCGTTCTCCAACGTCTGTTCCGCGGTCCAGCCGCAATTCGCATCGACTCGAAACACCGCGTTGGTGTGCTCGCGCAACTGACGGACAATCTCCAGATCCTGTCCGGTCCCCAGCTTGATCTTATAGATCGGCCAATCGGGAAACTCCTGCATCTTACGGACCATCGTTTCGATGGTATCGATGCCGATCGTGTAATTGGAAACGGGCAGTTGCTGGAGGCTCAGGTCCCACAACCGGTACACGGGTTGGCCGAGCCGCTTGCCCCACAGATCGTGAGCCGCTTGGTCCAGGGCACACTGAGCAAACGGATGCTCTTTCAGCGCCGGGTGCAGATCATCCCACAATTGGGCCGGGTCGTCGATGCTACGCCGCTGCAATTCGTCTTCCACCGCCCGCAGCGCGTCGGTCATCGTCTCGATCGTCGCCCCGTAATACGCGTTCGTCGTCGCCTCGCCATAGCCGCTGACGCCTTCTTCTTTTAATTCGACGATCAACGTGCGTTGGACGGCGATCGATTCGCGGGCGATCGTGAATACGTGGCGGAGCGGCAGATCGAAGGTGTGCAGTTTCAGTTTCATGAGGGAATCACGTGAACTGTTTATCCCGCGCGGCTTTCAGGGCCAGCACGGCCCGCGCCAGCGGCTCGGCGCCGTGGCGAAACACGTCACAGACCGGCAGCCCGAACGAGCGGCTGATCTCTCTCCGTTCCGTCTCGGCAACCTCTTCGGTCACCAGGCGGCTGTTCATCGCCACACCGATCACCGGACAGGGGCAGCGGATCGCGGCGGCGATCTCGTAGAACCGGCGAATGGTGGACAGCGGTGGCAGCGTGATGTGCGGCAGGCCCAGCGGGTGGGTGCGGCCGATTTCGTAGCACAGGATCATGCCGTGCGGTTGGCAACCGTGAAGCAGGCCCAGCGTAACGCCGGAATACGACGGGTGGAACAAGCTGCCTTGGCCCTCGACGACCAGGATGTCATGATGCTGGTGGTCCAGGACCAGTTGTTCCGTGGCGCCGCTGATAAAGTCGGCCACCATGCAGTCGATCGGATATCCGTCGCCCTCGACGACGATGCCCGTCTGGCCGGTCGCCGCGAACTTCGCGTCGCAACCACTCGTCTGCAGCGCCTTGGTCAATTCGACGCTGACGACCATCTTGCCGCAACTGCAGTCATGACCCACCGTGTGAATCCTCAGGCACTTTTCGTTCAGCCCTTCGGCTCGCGCGATCCGCTGCAGCCGCTGGTTGCGAACGTCGATCAATCGGACTTGATGCCGGCTGGCCAGTGCGGCCAGTTCGGGATCGTCGGCCAGGAAATCATGCATGCCCGAGACCACGTCCATGCCGCGCTCGATCGCCTGGACGATGATCGCTCGCCACGCCTCGGGGAGCAACCCGCCCGGGTTGGCGATGCCGATCAGCAACGTGCGAGCGTCGGGAGCGTCGGCCAGGCGACCGATGATCGGAACGTCGCCCACCCCCAGCAGATCACGGCTGGTCTTGCCTGCGTGCCCGGCATCTAACAACGCGATGACCTCGTCGTGGCAATAGCGGATAACACATGCCGCCGTCTTGGCTCGGATCGGGTTCGTCTGGCCCTCGGTCAGGATGACAAATTGTCGATTCATGGTGAACAATCAGTGATGGGAAACGAAAAACGGGGCGGGCTACTGGCGGGTCAGTTCGTGGAAGCGAGTTAACAGTTGCTGGGTGATGGGGCCGGGACGGCCATCGCCGATCGGACGGCTATCCACCTTGACGACCGGTACCAGTTCGGCCGCGCTGCCGGTCAGGAAGCATTCGTCGGCGATGTAGACGTCATGTTTGGTCAGCGGGATCTCGCGAACCGTGATTCCTACTGCGACCGCCAATTCGATCACGACGGCTCGTGTGATGCCTTCCAGAATCCCCGCGTCGATAGGCGGGGTCAACAATTGTCCGCGGGAGACCAAAAAGATGTTATCCCCCGTGCATTCGGCCACTTCCCCGCGATGGTTCAACATCAGGGCCTCGACGCACCCGGCCTGCAGGCCCTCGATCTTGGCCAGGATGTTATTCAGATAGTTCAACGATTTGATCCGCGGGCTGAGCGCTGCCGGGTGATTGCGAATCGTGCTGACCGTGATGATCTCCAACCCCTTTTCGTAAAACTCTTCGGGATACAGGCTGATCAGGTCCGCGATGATGATCACCTGCGGATCGCTGGTACAGTGGGGATCCAGCCCCAGGGTCCCGGCACCGCGGGTCACGATCAGCCGAACATACCCGTCGGCCAATTCGTTTGCCTTCACCGTCTGGTTGACGGCGCTGGCCAGATCCTCCATGGACATCGGCATTTCCAACCAGATGGCTTTGGCCGAATGCCACAGGCGTTCCAGATGATCCTGCAAACGAAAGACTTTGCCGCCGTAGATCCGCATCCCCTCGAACACGCCGTCGCCGTAGAGAAGACCGTGGTCGTAAACGCTGATTTTGGCGTCCTGTTTGTCGTACAGGCGTCCGTTGATATAGACCTTGACCGACATAGTTGTTTCTGATGGTGTTGGGGGTGTCGATTCAGCCGACACGCTCGACAAGCCCTTCCACCAGACGAACCGTCCGATCGGCCATGCCCGCGATGGTGCTGTCGTGCGTGACCATGATGATAGTCAGGTTTTGTTCGCGGTTCAAGGAGCGTAGCATCCGCATGACCTCGGTGCCCGATTGGCGATCCAGATTGCCCGTCGGTTCGTCAGCCAACAGCATCTGAGGTCCGGAGACCAGCGCTCGAGCGATCGCGGCCCGCTGCATCTCGCCGCCCGACAGCTCCTTAGGCTTATGGGTCAAACGATGTCCCAGACCGACCATGTCCAACAACTCGGTCGCTCGTTGGGCATGCTCGCGTCGATTCCACCAGTAACGCATGACGCCCTGGCCGATCATGCTGGGCATCAGTACATTCTCTAGGGTAGACAGTTCTGGCAGAAGGTGGTAGAACTGAAAGATCATGCCAAAGTATTTGTTGCGCAGCACGTCTTTCGCCTTCGAAGGCAGGTTATCGATGCGATTTCCTTCGAAGTGGATTTCGCCCGCATCGGGCTCGTCCAGGGTACCCAGTAGGTGCAACAAGGTGCTTTTCCCCGAACCGCTCTGCCCGACGATCGCTACGAATTCACCAGGCTGGATTGCAAAGTCGACTCCTTTCAGTACGGGGATAATCAGCTTGCCTTTGCGGTAGCTCTTATACATCCCCGTGGCGCGGATCAACGCAGCGCTCGGATCCTGCTGGACCGCTGCGGGTTGCTGTGCAGGGCGCTGGATCGTGTCGACCGATTGGAGACTTTGCAGAAGATGCCGACGCGACGCACTGCGCGACGCGTGGGTATCGGGGGTCAGAACAGAATGTGTCATGCGAATTTTCCTTGTCCCTTAGGGGACGTTCACTCGTAACGCAAGGCTTCGACGGGATGCAAACGAGCCGCTCGCAGCGCGGGCAGCACACTGGCCAGCACAGCGATCGAGGTGGCCCCGATCAGCACCAGCACGACCATCAGGGGTTCGATCTCCGTGGGGATTTCCTGGAAATAGTAAACCGTGGGATCGAATACCTCGCGGCCCGTCAGCCATTCCAGCCCAGCCGCGATTTCGTTGATGTAGTGCACGAACAGCAATCCCAGCACCATCCCGACGCCGGAACCGACGGTGCCCAGCGAGAATCCGTAGCTCAGGAAGATGCTCATCACCCCACTGCTGGGAGCGCCCAAGGCCTTCAATACGCCGACATCCCGCGTCTTTTCGACGACGATCATGAAGAACGTGGCCAGGATGCCGAATCCGGCGACAGCGATGATCAAGAACAACAGGATGTTCAGGATCGTGGTCTCCATCTGGACGGCGGCCAGCAACGGCCCCTGCATGTCTCGCCAAGTCTGGATCCGGTAGGCGTACTGATCGGCCGGGAAACGATCCATCAGCCGGTCACGGGCTTCGGCCAGGTTGGCGCCCGGCCGTAATCGGATCAACAGGGACGTGACGCTGGTCACGCCGGTTTCCGGATCGATCATGCCTCGCAGTCGCTGCAGTTCTTCGATCGGCACGAAAGCGAACGTGCTGTCGTATTCGCTCATCTTGCTCTCGTACAGATCCACGACGGTGAATCGCGCGCTCTGCGCGCTCGGGGCATGGCCGGAGGGCGGGGACGTGGGAAAGGTCAGGTTGACATCGTCGCCAGGTCGGCAAAGGAAATAGTCACGCACCTCGCCGTCCGGGTCGCGATGCCGGACGCTGGCGATCATCAATCCCAGGATGACCCCCGTGAACTGCTCTTTGGCTTCGTCGAACTGCTCCACCTTCTGGTGTTGCCCGTGGGTGGTCGAGTAGGGATCGGTGGGGATCGAGCCGTACGGATCGCTGGGGGGCAGCATGGTCGCCAACTCCTCCGAGGGCGACGGCCCCCCCAAAGCCGCCCGACGGCTGGTTTCGACCTGCCGCAATTGATCCTCGAAGGCTCGTTGGTACTCGATTCTCAATCGCCGTTGCTCCCAGCCCGATTCGGGCAACCTTTCGTCGTACCCGTTTTCCCGCAACAGAAAACTGAGCGTCCGGCGGTTTTCGGGATGGAGCAAATACTGGGCGAAATCGCCCACATCGGCGTAGGTTTCCTGGTCGATCCCGATCAGATTCACCTGGCGCGTGATCCATTGCCCACGCACCTGGAAACTGAGCATCGCCGGGACCTGGACCGTGGCCGTGATCCCGACCAGATCATCGCCCAAGGCCTTGCCGATCTCGTCCTTGTGCCACTGGGCGTCCGGCAGGCCTCCGAGGCTGACGCTCTCGAAGATCAAATCGGACAAGATGCCATGCAGACGGCGATGCATCTCCTGGCTGAACCCGGCCATGACGCTGTTGACCACGATCAGCGTGGCCACGCCCAGCGTCACACTGATGATCGACGCCAATGCGATGTACCGGGTACGGAGATATCGCCACGAGAGAATCAGTTTGAACATGGCCAATCCTTTGGCAGAGGTTCGTTGCGTTTCTATGTTACTTCAAAGACGAGCCGTCATCTTCGGGCACGCCCGATGGTTCTTTCGCAGAGGCACTCTCGGGCCGCATCAAAGGGAACAGGATCACATCCCGGATCGTGGGCGAATCGGTCAACAGCATCACCAGCCGATCGATCCCGATCCCCAGCCCTCCTGCGGGCGGCATCCCGTGCCGCAAGGCGCGGATGAAATCGTGGTCCATGCGGGCCATCGAGTCTTCTTCGGGCAGCCCGTCCAATTGCGTCTTGAACAACTGCTCCTGCAAATCCGGGTCGTTCAACTCCGTGTAGGCGTTCGCGATCTCCATGCCATGGATGAACAACTCGAAACGCTCGGCGATCTGCGGGTGGTCTGGCTTCCGTTTGGTCAGCGGGCAGATGCTGGCCGGATAATCGATGACGAAGATCGGGCCTTGCAACCGGTCCTCGACCTGGTGCTCGAAAACCTCGTTCTTGATCACGTCCGGATGCCGATTGGCAATCTCTAAGCCCAACCGTTGGGCGTAATCTCGGACAGCCTGATGATCGTCGGGCGCAACGCCCGTCGTTTCCTGGAACAGTTGGTCGTACTTCTTGCGGGCAAAAGGTGGGGTAAAGTCGATCTGTTTGTCACCGTATGGCAGTTGATACCCACCGCCGATCGCATCGATGGCGTCGACGATGATACGTTCGGTCAAGTCCATCATGGTCTCGTAGTTGCCAAACGCCTGATAGACCTCCAGCATGGTGAATTCCGGGTTGTGCCGCGGGCTGATCCCTTCATTTCGGTAAACTCGACCCAGCTCGTACACGCGTTCGATGCCACCGACCAGCAGCCGCTTCAGATGCAGTTCCAGGGCGATCCGCATGAACAGAGGCATGTCCAGTGTATTGTGATGCGTCAGAAACGGTCGAGCTGCCGCCCCTCCGGCGATCGTGTGCAGCGTCGGCCCTTCGATCTCGCAGAATCCCGCCTGAGCCAACGTTTGCCGGATCGACTGAACGATCCGGGTCCGATTCAAAAACCGCTGCAAAACTCCGTCCGAATAGGTCAGGTCCAAGTAACGCATGCGTTGACGCAACTCGGGGTCCTGCAATCCGTGATGCTTTTCCGGTGGCGGCTCGATCGATTTGCAAAAGAAGTGCAGTTTTTCCGCGAGGATGGTCAATTCGCCCGTCTTCGTCCGCCACAATTGGCCGTCGACACCGACGATGTCACCCAAGTCAAAGTTTTCCGCCAATTCAAAGTCGACGTCACCCACCTGCTGTTTGCCGATAAACAACTGGATCTTGCCCGTCCAGTCCTGGATGTCGACGAAACGCAGCTTGCCCGCTTTGCGTTGCAGCACGATTCGCCCCGCCGCGCGGACGCGAGGCCCCTCCAATTGACCGGGCCCCTGCTGCTGTAGCCACTGGCGGAAGTCCAGATCGGGACTGCCATCGATGTCCGGCAGATCGAGACATTCGCCCGCTTCACTGCGGAACTTGATCTCGGCAGATCGAGCACGGATATCCCCAATGTGGCTACGTTGATCGAAACGACCTCCCCATGGATCGATGCCCATCTGAACGATTTTGCGCAGCTTGTCACGTCGAGCCGATTCGTGAACTCCCGGCTGATCTGGTCTGGGGCTGGCTGATGAAGGCTGCGACATGAGTCTCCGATTTGCGACCACAGTCACTAATGGGGGATCGATTTGTTCTCAATGGGTGACGCTCAAGCAGGCAGTATTCTAGTGAAACTGCCAGCCGGGTCAATGTCAGTCGGTACAAGGGGGGAAAGGCATTTCGCGTTGGCTGTTGAGACGGTATCTTAGAGCATGGTATGATTGCAGAGTCCCGTCCGTGATCGACGCGATGCCAGCCGTGCGATCTGACAGTCCTGAAATTCTGGAGATGACCGACAATGCCGCGTGGAAAGACGTTTGACAATGTTGCTTTGACGATCGGCGAAACGCCGATGGTTCGTATCAACCGACTGGTTCCGGAGGATCATGCGACGGTGTTCGCCAAGTGCGAGTTTTTCAACCCGTTGAACAGCGTGAAAGACCGGATCGGTTCGGCGATGATCGAAGCGGCCGAGCGCGATGGGAGGATCAACCCGGAGACGCACATCATCGAACCGACCAGCGGCAATACGGGGATTGCGTTGGCGTTCGTTTGTGCGGCGAAACAGTATCGTCTGACGCTGACGATGCCCGAATCGATGTCCGTCGAACGGCGGATGCTGCTGCGAGCCATGGGGGCTCATCTGGTGTTGACACCAGCAGCCGATGGGATGAAAGGAGCCATCGCCAGGGCGTACGATCTGGTCGAACGTGAGGGGAATTCCTGGATGCCGCAACAATTTGAAAATCCGGCGAATCCCAAGATCCACGAGATCACGACGGGTCCGGAGATCTGGGAGGACGCTGGTGGCCAGATCGATGCGATTGTGGCGGGTGTCGGCACGGGCGGCACGCTGACAGGCGTGGGTCGATTCGTCAAGCGTCAAAAACCCGATTTCAAGGTGATCGCGGTCGAGCCCAAAAATTCGCCTGTGATCGCTGGCGGCCAACCGGGCAAACATCGTGTCCAAGGGATCGGTGCGGGGTTTGTCCCGAAGAACCTGGACATGTCGATCTTGGATGATGTGATCCACGTCGAGGACGAGGATGCGTTCGAGTGGGGAAAACGCTTGGCGACCTACGAAGGCATCGTGGCTGGGATCAGCAGCGGTGCGAACATGTGGGCGGCTGCTCAAGTCGCAGCTCGACCGGAATTCAAGGGGAAACGAATCGTTACGATCATGTGCAGCTTGGGAGAACGCTACCTGTCCACCCCGCTGTTTGGTGGCTTAGCGGAATAGTTCCGCTTGCCCAAACGGGAAAGAGTCCAAGGCCACAGCCACATCACAAGCGGGTGGCCGTCGGCCGCAAGGCCCCCGACAATAGAAAGAGGCGTGACGTGCACTTGCCGACTCCTGATCGAATCGGCGTGATCGTGGTCGACCACGGGTCGCGTCGTGCGGAAGCCAACCAGATGTTGCTGGATGTGGTGCAGATGTTCCAGCAACGCAGTGGTTATTCGATCGTCGAGCCCGCTCATATGGAACTGGCCGAACCGTCGATTGCGACCGCCTTCGATCATTGTGTCGCTCGCGGCGCGGAAATGGTGGTCCTGCACCCCTATTTTCTGCTCCCGGGAAAGCATTGGAGCGAAGACATTCCCGCATTGGCTCGGCAAGCCGCTTCGAAACACCCCAAAATCCCCTTCATGGTCACGGCCCCGCTCGGTCTGCATCCGCTGATGGCCGAAATCATGCAGCAGCGGATCGCTCGCTGCCTGGAACGGTCGCAGGGACACCCCGATGTCTGCGAGGTCTGCCAGTACGTCGACGCGTGTTCGGTCCAAGTCAGTGATCCCACTTGATGGACTTCGCGGCACCACGCGGGATCGATCCCAACGTTGCATAAAGTTCCCTCGTGGGACGGATTGGCAATCCGTCCTACTTCTTATGCAACCAGGGATCGACCCACCCGGTCTGCCGGAAATGAGCGATTTCTACGCATTGGCGCAACAATTGCTGTGTCGGCTTGGCGAAGAAGGATCGGACGATCTTTTGACGTTGTGCTGGGCATCTTCGGGCGGATGACGAAATTGATCTTGTAAAGTTTTCAATTTCTCGCCAGGATTCGGCCCAGCTTTCCACCGTTTATTTGTTCATCGACTTCCAGGGAGGGAAACGATGATCTCGACTCCGACGCTAGTACTCGCAGCCCTGTTGGCAGGTTCCGGACAGACGGTCCTGCTCAATTTTCACTCGGATTCCTGCGCGCCCTGCGCTGCGATGGAGCCCGTCGTTCGCCGACTGGCTTCGGAAGGATTCGATATCCGTCGCGTCGACGTCCAGCAGCAGCAGCAGTTGGTGCGGCGTTTCCAGATCAAGCAGGTGCCCACATTCGTGGCGATTGCCAGTGGACACGAAGTGGACCGAGTGGTGGGGCCGACCAATTATCAGAGGTTGCGGCAGATGCTCGGGGCGACAGGTTCCCCGCCAACGCCGTCTGACCCTTCGACGGCCCAAACGTGGCAACCGTTACCGCAGAGCGCGGCGCCCGTCAGTGCCCAGTCTGGCCATCCGGGGCCGGGGATCACCGAGCAAGCGAAGCAACGCGCCATGCAGGCCAGCGTTCGCTTGCGGGTCGAGGACCCCACGGGCAACAGCTTTGGGACGGGCACGATCATCGACAGCCACGGTAAGGAAGCGTTGGTGATCACGTGCGGGCACCTGTTTCGCGATTCTTCCGGCCAGGGCCGTATCCATGTGGATCTGTTCGCACCCGGGGCGCGAAACCCGGTACCCGGTAAGTTAGTGTCCTACGATCTGGAAAAAGATGTGGCGTTGGTCGCGATCTGGCCAGGCATGTCGATCACGCCGGTGCCTGTCGCGCCGGAGGACTACCCGATCCGTCCGGGGGCGCCTGTGTTCAGCATCGGTTGTGACCGAGGTGCGGACGCGACGATCCGTGTGAGTCAGGTGAATTCTGTCAACAAATATCTGGGGCCGCCGAACATCCAGGTGGCCGGTCAACCCGTGATCGGCCGAAGTGGTGGCGGGCTGTTTACGGCCGACGGCCAATTGATCGGCATCTGCAATCTGGCGGACCCGCAGGACGACGAAGGGATCTACGCGGCTCTGCCCGTGATCCACGCCCATGTGGCAGCCAATCTCTCCAAGGAAATCCTGCAGCGAGACGCGCCGATGATCGCAGCGACCGGCGCGACGGCGATGTCGAATTCCGAGTCACCGGCTCGTTCGTTGCCAGCCGGTTCGCTGCCCCCCTCGATGCCTCGCCAGATGCCCTCGTCGCCGCAACCGTCGCACGAGGGCCATGTTCCGCATCGCAACCCCGAGATGGCCTCGGTTCCCGATGCTTTGGCA